>NZ_JBMQQZ010000080.1:0-164123 GCF_057362025.1 Bordetella sp.
AATGCGTGATCGCAGGCCCTATCCCGTAGACGGGCGATGGGCATGAGTTCGGTGCCGCATGGCAAAGATGACCGTTCAAGCATCCCGCCTTCGCCGATCGCGCATCAGCCATACCAGCGGTACCAGGACTGCCGAGACCAGTAGCGCGGTCGCTGCCAGGCCTGCTGGCGTTGCGCGGATCGCGCACTTCATCGATGCCGCTTTGCCCATCGAACACTCCATGGACAGCTTCATCTCCTCCGGGTGGGGTAACGCGGTCCCGGAATCGGTAGAACATCCCTGATGGGCGAGCGGCGTTTCGTTGCGATCCAGGGGCGGGGACGCCGGGTCGTGTAGCGGGGTGATGGGCGTTGTGCTCATTGGCCTGCTCCTTTCGATGACGAAGGACAACGGTCGTGTCGCGGAAAAGCTGCCGTTACGACATTAGCAGGCGGGACTCCATCTCTTCCGCTTCCTTCACGATCCATGCTTCAAATGCCTGCACGCGTTCCGGCTTGGGCCGGTCGCTGCGATACGCCAGCACATAGGCGCCGCCGGTGTCGGTGCGCTGGGGCAGCGGCGCCACCAGCCGTCCTGCCAGCAGGTCGTCGCTGACGAAGGCCAGCTGCGCGACCATGACGCCCAATTGGTCGATGGCGGCCTGGTAGGCCAGGGCGGCGTTCTCGAACTTCAGGCCGCTGTTGCCGTCGATATGGCCGACGCCTGCCGCCGATAGCCACGTGGGCCAGTCGTTGGGGCGGTTCAAGGAACACAGCAGGACGTGATCGGCAAGGTCTTCGGGCCTTTCCAGCCGCGGCTCCTTGTTCAACAGCCCGGGCGCGCAAACGGGCAGCAGCGTTTCGCCGAACAGTCGGCGGTAGCCGGGGCCCGACGGTGTCCGTGCCTCCGAATGGATGCTGATGTCCACATCCTCGCGATCGAAATCGGCGCGCAGATGGGAGGTGGTGATCTGTACATCGATGTCGCGCCGCGCGGCGTGAAAGCGCGCCAGCCTGGGCACCAGCCATTTGATGGCGAAGGTCGGCGGCAGCTTGATGCGCAGGCAGCGATCGTCCGGCTGCTGCTGCAACTGCCGGGTCGCCTGTTCGATCTGGTCCAGCGCGGCCTTGATCGTGCGGAAGTAGGCCTGTCCCGGTCCGGTCAGTTCGATGCCATGGCGGCCGCGCACGAACAGTTGCGCCTTGGTCCAGTCCTCCAGCGAGGCGACATGGCGGCTGACCGCGCCCTGGGTGACGCAGAGTTCTTCCGCGGCACGGGTAAAGCTGGCATTGCGCGCGGAAGCCTCGAAGGCGCGCAGTGCGTTCAGCGGCGGGAGGCGACGGGTCATGGCCTGCTCCAGAGTGCTATGAGTATTGATCATAGCTGACATGCCTTAATTTGCCTTGCCGGCCAGAAGGCCACGGCCAAGAATAACGCCCGTATCACCACAAAAAATACGGAGACAATCATGAAGAAACTGCATGCCTGGCTGGCCGCCCTAATGCTGGCCGCCTGTAGCGCCGCGCAGGCGCAGTACCCCGACCACCCGATCAAGATGATCGTCCCCTGGCCCCCGGGCGGGGGTGTGGACACCATGGGGCGCCTGGTGGCGCAAGGCTTGTCCCAGGAGCTGGGCCATCCCGTGATTGTCGATAATCGGTCCGGCGCGGGGGGCAACATCGGCACGGAGCTGGCGATGCGCCAGCCGGCGGACGGCTACAACCTGTTGATGGGCTCCATCAGCCCCAACGCCATCAACGTCTACCTGTATTCCCACCTGGGCTTCGACCCGGTCAAGGACTTCACGCCCATTACCTATGTATCGGCGGTGCCCAACATCCTAGTCGTGCCGGCCTCGTCGCCGTTCAAGACCATGCAGGACCTGGTCGCCTACGCCAAGGCCAACCCCGGTAAGCTGAACTATGGTTCGGCCGGCGTGGGGTCGTCGCAGCACCTGGCGGCCGTGCAATTCATGGACGCGACCAAGATCAACATCGTCCATGTGCCGTACAAGGGCACGGCGCCGGCCGAAGCCGACCTGATGGCGGGCCACGTGTCGCTGATGCTGGACACGACGACCTGCCTGCCCATGGTCAAGGCCGGCAAGCTGCGCGCGCTGGCGGTGGCATCGCGCCAGCGCAACGCGCAACTGCCCGACGTGCCGACCCTGGACGAGCTGGGCGTGAAGAACGTCTATGCCTCGTCATGGTATGGCCTGATGGGCCCGAAGGGCATGCCCCAGGACGTCGTAGACAAGCTCAGCAAAGCGACCAACGCGGTGCTGAAGAACCCCGAAATCCGCCAGCGCATGCTGGACTACGGCGCGGAGATCGGCGGCGGTACGCCGGCGGAGTTCACCCGCTTCATCAACGAAGAGATCCAGCGCTACAAGCCCATCGTGGAATTGTCCGGCGCCAAGCTCGATTGAACGCGCCGATTCCCTCAACCTTTATCGGACTGCCATTCAGCCATGTCTTCTGCCCCCGCGCCTAGTACGCTGTTCGACAAAATCTGGTCGCGGCACCAGGTCCTGCAGCGTGACGACGGTACCAGCCTGCTCTACGTCGATCGCCATCTGGTTCAGGACGGTTCGGCGCCCGCTTTCGCGATGCTGCGGCAACGCGGCCTGAAAGTGCGCAGCCCGCAGCGCAGTTTCGCTACGCCCGATCATTACGTACCCACGGATACGCGCGACCTGTCCACGATCGCCGACCCGGAAAAACGCGCCATGGCCGATGCCTTGCGGCAGGATGCCAAGGATGCGGGCATGCAGTTCTTCGGGCTGGACGACCCGCGCCAGGGCATCATCCATGTGGTCGGGCCCGAGCAGGGCCTGAGCCTGCCGGGCATGCTGATCGTCTGCGGCGACAGCCATACCGCCACGCACGGCGCCATGGGCGCCTTCGCCTTCGGCATCGGCGCATCGGAAGTGGCCCACGTACTGGCGACGCAATCGATCTGGCAGCGCAAGCCGCCGACGATGCGTGTGGTGGTGCAGGGGCGCCTGCAGCCGGGGGTGGCCGCCAAGGACATCATCCTGGGGATCATCGCCAGGATCGGCGCCGCCGGCGCGACCGGCCACGTCATCGAGTATGCCGGCCCGGCTATCGAGGCGCTGTCCATGGAAGGGCGCATGACCGTCTGCAATATGTCGATCGAGGCCGGCGCGCGTGCCGGCATGGTGGCGCCCGACGACACGACCTTTGCCTGGCTGCACGGGCGGCCCTATGCGCCTTCGGGTGCCGAATGGGACCGCGCGATCGCGCAATGGCGCGCGCTGCCGACGGACCCCGGGGCGCGCTTCGACCGCGAAGTGGTGCTGGACGGTTCGTCCCTGCAGCCCATGGTGACCTGGGGCAACAGCCCCGAGGACGCCTTGCCCATTTCCGGCCGGGTGCCGGATCCGGATAGCGCCGCCGATGCCGGACGGCGGGCGGCGATGGCGCGCACCTTGGAATACATGGGTTTGACGCCCGGCATGCCCCTGACGGACGTGACGGTGGACCGTGTGTTCATCGGGTCCTGCACCAATGGCCGTATCGAGGATCTGCGCCAGGCCGCTGCCGTGGCGCGCGGCAAGCGTGTCGCCCAGGGGGTGCGCGCGTGGGTCGTGCCCGGTTCGCAGCAGGTCAAGCTGCAGGCCGAACAGGAGGGACTGGACCGGGTCTTCCTCGACGCCGGTTTCGAGTGGCGCTACGCGGGCTGCTCGATGTGCCTGGCGACCAACGGCGATACCGTCGCGCCGGGCCAGCGCTGTGCCTCGACGTCCAACCGCAATTTTGTCGGACGGCAAGGGCCGGGTTCGCGTACCCACCTGATGAGTCCCGCGATGGCGGCGGCCGCCGCCGTGACCGGCCATCTGGCCGATCCGCGCCCCTTGCTGGACAGGAGCTGATGATGGAAGCCTTCCAACGAGTCGATGCCGTGGCGCTGCCGGTGCCGCGGTCCAACGTCGATACCGACCAGATCGTCCCGGCACGCTATCTGCAGAAGCCGCGCACCGACGACTTCGGCGCCTATCTTTTCCGCGACCTGCGCTTTGCCAAGGATGGCTCGGAAAACCCCGATTTCATCCTCAACCAGCCGTCCTACCGGCCGGCCCGCATCGTCGTGGCGCAGCGTAATTTCGGTTGCGGCTCGTCGCGCGAACACGCCGTATGGGCGTTGTACGACTACGGCGTGCGCGCCGTTATCGCGCCCAGCTTCGGCGATATTTTCTTTTCGAACTCGCTGAAGAACGGTCTGTTGCCTATCGTTCTGCCCGACGAGACCGTCGCCGCGCTGCTGCGCGCGGTGCAGGACAGCCCGGGCGCGCATATCGTGGTGGACCTGGTTACGCAGACCGTCACGGCACCGGACGGCGGCACGCACGCATTCCAGATCGATGCCTTCTCGCGGCAATGCCTGCTCGAAGGCATGGACGAACTCGACTACACCCTTACGCTGGGCGATCGCATCGCCGCCTTCGAGCGGCAGCATGATGCATCCGCCGCCTAGCGCCGCTTGACTCCTGAATACCGAACAGAGGATACCCATGAAAATCGCAGTCATGCCGGGCGACGGCATCGGCAAGGAAGTTACCGCGCAGGCGGTCAAGGTGTTGCACGCCGTGCTGGGCTCCGGCGCGAACGTGGAATTGGTCGAGGCCGCGATCGGCGGCGCGGGCGTCGATGCCGCCGGCGATCCGCTGCCGGCCGCGACGTCGGAGATCGCACGCAAGGCCGACGCCATCCTGTTCGGCGCGGCGGGCATTCCCGGCGACGAAGCGATCCCCTACGCGATGCGGCCGGGCGCCAGCCTGCTGCGCCTGCGCAAGGAACTGGAGCTCTTCGCCAATTTCCGCCCGGTGTTCCTGTTTCCGGAGCTGATCGACGCGTCCACGCTCAAGCCCGAAGTCATCGATGGCCTGGACTTGCTGATCATGCGCGAGCTCAACGGCGACGCGTATTTTGGCGAGCCGCGCGGCATCCGGGTCAACGAGAAGGGCGAGCGCGAAGGGTTCAACACCATGCGCTACAGCGAATCCGAAGTCGAGCGCATCGCCCACGTCGCCTTCAAGGCCGCGCGCGGCCGCCGCAAGAAGGTGTGTTCGGTGGAGAAGGCCAATGTGCTGGAAGTCGGCCAGCTATGGCGCGAGGTGGTGATCAAGGTGGGCAAGGATTATCCCGACGTCGAACTGACCCATCTGTTCGTGGACGCGGCGGCGATGATGCTGATGCGCAATCCCAAGCAATTCGACGTGATGGTGACCGGCAATATCTTCGGCGACATTCTTTCGGACGCCGCGGCGATGCTGACGGGCTCGATCGGCATGCTGCCTTCCGCGTCGCTCAGCTACGGCCAGAAGGGGCTGTACGAGCCGGTGCACGGTACGGCGCCCGACATCGCGGGCAAGAACCTGGCCAACCCGATCGCGTCCATTCTGTCCATGGCGATGATGCTGCGCTACAGCTTCGATCAGGCGGCCAATGCCGACCGGGTGGAAGCCGCCGTGCGCGCCGTCCTCGCGGAGGGCTACCGCACGCCCGATATCATGCAGCCCGGCTGCCAGCGTGTCGGCACGGAGGAAATGGGCGACGCGGTGGCGATGGCCGTCAAGAAAACCCGCTAGGATCGGCCGCCGGCGCGGGAGGCGGCTTTCGCGACAGGCGGACCCTAGAGGAAGCCGATCCAGCGTCCCGCCACGATGGCACCCAGCCAGAACACCAGGGACGCGGCGGCATGCAGGCGCAAGGCGCGTGGGATTTCCGGTTCCCGCAGCGCGCGGCGCCAGTGCGGACCGGCGTGCAGCCACACGGCGTTCAGGATGGCCAGGCCGATCACGGCAAGCTTGATCAGGAAGGCGGGGTTCTTTACGTACTCGTCCGCCTTGACGGAAAACAGCAGCATGCCCGTGACGATGGCGCAGGCCAGCGCGGCCGCCGCCAGGTGCGACAGGTAAGGGCCGAACTCGCGCAGCGGCAGGGTGCCGCGCCGGCGCAGCAGGCGCAGGTCCAGCGCCGTGATCGAGCCGGCCAGCACACCCAGGGCCACGATGTGCGTGGCATTGACCAGCAGGTAGCCTATGCTGGAATCGCGCAGGAACTGGGCGGGCGGCAGGCCGGATACCCATTGCACGAAAGTGTCCAGGTTCATCGCCGGATGCGTTCCGGATATATGTCGTAGGTCTTTCCACCCACGGAGATCTGCACCGCCTTCATGCGCTTTTCGGCGTGATCGCGGGCGCGGTTGCCCACCACCGTGACGGATTGGCCGATGCGGGCGGACTGTTCGTTGAAGCCGGATTCCCGTGTCTGGGTGGGATTGCCCAGCTCTACGCGCCATAGTCCGTCATCGGGTGTTTGCACATCCAGGTGCGGGTGTGGCGGCGCGATCACCACCTTCTTGACGACGCCGGCCAGTTTGATCTGGTCCGTGTCGGCCCAGGACCAGCCGTGATGGGCGGCGGCGCTGGCCGCCAGTGCCAGGGCGAACGCCGCCATGCAGGCGGAGATGGTGCGATGCGGCTTCATGGTGTGCCTCCGGTTCAGTCGTACAGCAGTTTGGGAAGCCACAGGCCGATGCCGGGGAAAGCGTAGAGCAACAGGATGGCGACGATCTGTATGCCCATGAAAGGCATCATGCCCAGGAAAATCTGGTTCAGGGTGACGTGCCGCGGCGCCACACCCTTCAGGTAGAAGGCGGACATGGCCACCGGCGGGGAAAGAAAGGCCGTCTGCAGGTTCAGCGCCACCAGGAGTCCGAAGAACAGGGGGTCGATGTCGAAAGCGGCCAATAGCGGTACGAAGATCGGCATAAAGATCACGATGATCTCGGTCCATTCCAGCGGCCATCCCAGCAGGAAGATGATGACCTGCGCCAGTACCAGGAATTCCAGTTTGCTCAGGCCCAGCGAAAGCACCCAGGATTCGACCAGGGCCTGTCCGCCCAGCAGGGCGAAGGCGGCGGAGAATATCGACGAACCGACGAACAGCCAGCAGACCATGGCCGTGGTCTTGGCGGTCAGGTAGACGGATTCCTTCAGCATCGGCAGCTTCATCCGGCGATAGGCGAGGGCGAGCAAAGCCCCGCCCAACGCGCCCATGGCCGCGGCTTCGCTGGGCGTGGCCAGACCGAAGGTGATGGACCCCAGCACGGCGGCGATCAGGATGGCCAAAGGGAAGAACGATTCCATCAGGAGGCGAAAGATCAGCAGCCGCTGCCAGTTCAGCAGCAGGTAGAAGGCCGCCACGATGACGGCGCATATCGCGAACCCTATCCAGTAGCCGTCCGGCGCCGGCAGGCGTTGGCTATCGCCCGAAGGGGCGTCTTGCAATGGCGCCGCCGCGCCGCCGGGCGATGCAGCGCGCGGCGAGCCCATAACCGGCGCCAGGGACGGGCTGGCGGCGGCGGGTGGCCCGGCCAGGGCGCCCGGCGGCTCGGCCAATGTGCCCGACCCGGGCGGTTCCGCCAGGTCGCCCGGCTGCGGGACGGCTTGCATGGCGCCCGCGGGCTCCGTAAGCCCCGGGGGCTCGGCCAGTCCGCCCGGTTCCCCCAGGCTGGCGCCATAAGGCGCGCCGGTGCCCGATCCCAGCCGCAGTTCTTCCGGGACTTCATAGACCGCGGCGGGTGTCGTCACCATCGTGTGCACGGTGCCCATGACCAGGGCGAACAGTGCCAGCGGCGCCAGCGCCACGGCCAGATAGGTCCACAGGAACGGGCGCGCTGCGGCGGTGGCGGCCGGACGCGGCCGGAACAGCGCGCCCAGCAGGCCGGCCATCGCGTTGCCCGGATGCGCGCGCGCCACGCGGGCGGCATCGTCCGGCAGGGGGATCAATCTTTCGGCGGCGGCCAAGGGGGGCGCGAGGTCCGGCCGCAGCGCGGAAAGAACGATGACGTAGACGACATAGAGACCCGCCAGCATGAGGTCGGGGAACAGGGCGCCGGCGTACAGCTGCACCACCGATACGCCGCTGGTCGCGCCGTAGACGATCAGCATCACCGATGGCGGAATCAGGATACCCAGGCAGCCGCCCGCCGTGATGGAGCCGGACGTCAGGCCGATGCTGTATCCCGCCTTGAGCATGGCGGGCATGGCCAGCAGGCCCATCAAGGTCACTACGGCGCCGACGATGCCGGTTGCCGTGGCGAAGATCGCGCAGGTCAGCAGCGTGGCCACCGCCAGCGCGCCGGGCAGGCGTGCCAGCGCCAGGTGCATGGAACGGAACAGTTTTTCGATCAGGTTGGCCCGCTCGACCAGGTAGCCCATGAACACGAACAGCGGGATGGAAATCAGCGATTCGTTGGTCATGGTGGCGTAGGTACGCTGCACCATCAGGTCCAGCGTCTGCCTTACCGCGCGCGGCGAGAACCCGTCGCCTTGCATGGAATAGGAGAAGAACGTGAACAGCACGCCCATGCCCATCAGGGTAAATGCCGTGGGGAAACCCAGCATGATGGCCACGACGATCAAGGCCAGCATCAGCAGCCCGATATGGGCGGAAGTGAGGCTGCCCCATGGCGTCAGGAAAGCGATCATCGCCACGACGATGCCGATGCAGGAAAAGCCGAACCACACGGCCCTGTTCGTCTTCATGAGCGATATCCCTGATCCGGTACGGCGATGTCCTTGGCATGTACCATCCGCTTCAGCTTGTCGACGTCGACCTCTTCGACATCGTCGGCGCGCCGCGGCCACGCACCGTGGCGCAGGCACAGCAGGCAGCGGCAGATTTCCGCGCTGCCTTGCAGCAGCAGGAAGGCGCCGGCAAGGGGAATGAAGACCTTGAAGGGATAGATGGGCGGGCCGTCGGCCATCAGTGACGAGTGCTCGCGGATGGCGATGGATTCTCCCGCGTAGTACCAGCCGGCCCACACCAGCGCGGTGACTCCCGGCACGAAGAACACCAGGTACAGGATAAGGTCCAGTCCCGCCTGTACCCGCGGCCGCAGGAAGCCGTAGAGGATGTCCCCGCGGACATGGCCGTTCTTCGCCAGCGTGTAGGCGCCGGCCATCATGAACATGATGCCGTAGTACATCACCTGCATGTCGAAGGCCCAGGCGCTGGGACGATGGAGCAGATAGCGCGCCAGGACTTCCCAGCAGACATGCAGGGTCAGCGCGAGGATCAGCCAGGCGAAGGCCTTTCCCACGGCGGTCGACAACCGGTCGATGAAACGGATGAACGCCATCATGGGAAAGGCAGGCCTCCTGCGGTCACGCCATGGCGGATGATTTCCGGCGACTTCGTCAGGCCCTGGCAGGGGCGAAATAATGGTTGTAGGCCATGCGATAGTTCACCTGCGTATCGCCCTGCCATTTGCCGGCGCGTTGGGCGAAGGCCTTTTGCGAATCCAGCACTTTCTTGAACAGCGGGTTTTCCGCCGAGCGCCGCGCAATCATCTCGTCCCAGATCTTCAATTGCTGCTGCAGGATCGCGTCCGGCGTTTTGTAGAACTTGACGTTGCGCTGGTTCTGCAGGACCAGGTAGTCCTCCGAATAGCGGTTCACGGCCTTCCACGACATGTCCGCGCTGGACGCTTGCGCGGCGTAGCGCAGCAAATGCTTCAGGTGTTCGGGCAGGGCGGCGTACCGGTCCTTGTTGAACAGGATTTCGAATTGCTCGGCACACTGGTGGAAACTTTGCAGCATGCAGACCTTGGAAACATCGGCAAAGCCCAGCGCCAGGTCTGATGAGGCATTGTTGAATTCCGCGCCGTCGAGCAGGCCGCGATCGAGCGCGGGCACGATCTCGCCGCCGGGCAGTGCGTTCACCGCCGCGCCCATCGCCGTATACATGTCGATCGCAAGCCCGACCGTGCGGAACTTCACGCCCTTCATCTCTTCCACCCGCGACACCGGTTTCTTGAACCAGCCGAAGGGTTGTGTCGGCATCGGGCCGTACATCAGCGACACCACGTTGACGCCCATCGCCTTCTGGATTTCTTCCAGCAGCTCCTTGCCGCCGCCATATTCATGCCAGGCCAGCAGCATGTTGGCGTCCATACCGAAGGCCGGTCCCGATCCCCACAGCGCGACGGCGGTGTTCTTGCCGTACCAGTACGCGACCACGCCATGACCGCCGTCCAGTGTCCCGGCGGATACCGCGTCCAGCAGGTCGAAGGCCTTGACTACCGCGCCCGCCGGCAGGACTTCGATACGGAGCTGGCCGGCCGCCATATCGTTGACCTTGCGGGCGTAGTCCTGGGCGAACTCGTGAAAAATATCCTTGGAAGGCCAGGTGCTTTGGAAGCGGAGCGTGATGGGTGCTTGCGCGGGGGCGATCGACGGAAAGCCCAGGGCGGCCACGCCGGCCGCCGCAGTGGCGCCCGACAGGAATGTGCGGCGAGAACGAGTCTGGCGTTGCATGGCATGTGTCTCCTGTTGGCTGCTAAAGGACCATCGTTTTGTATGGAACCTGACTTCCCAACCAGTGCTCTGCCTATCCGCCAGCTTCGAGGCACGCGTCCGGCGCGCATCGTGGATATCGTTCTATTGGTCGCTTCTTCGCGGGCGTACCTGCTGGCTTTCGTGCATTACACGCGTATGTCGCCACGTTGACAATTGGCTGAACGTCGGGACTAACCCCAAGAGATCGGCCTGACGGCCTAGTCGGGATGATGGTGCCGCCGCCTTTGGCAGGCGCATGGCGGCCGCCGCTGGCTGCGCCGCGACGAAACGCGCGCTACTGCGCTGCCGCCTTGGCGTCGCTTTGCGGCGTGTACACCAGCTTATCGACGGGGTAGCCTTCCGACTGCGCGATGGACCTGGCCTTGTTCAGCTCGGCCGGCGGCAGCCGTGGCGTGCGGGATAGTATCCATAGCGACTTGCGCCCGGGGGAGCCGACCACGGACCAGCTGTAGTCGGGGGCCAGGCCGATGATCCAGTAATCGCCGGTAAACGGAGGCAGGAAGGTGACCTCCAGTTTGGCGTTATTGCTGCCGGGAACCGGTTCCGCCCGGCCGTGCGCCGTCCGGATGTCGCCTTCCGCGGTGCGGCAGCTGTTTTCGATGTTGATGCTGTCTGCGTCCCGCACCGAATACCGGGCGATGCTGTCGCTGGCGCAATAGCGCTGGTAGAAACGGGGCAGCCGGGCGATTTCGTACCATGTGCCCAGGTAGCTGTGCAGATCCACGGAAGGGACCGGTACGGGATCGGCCGGCTTTGCCGCCATTGCCGGTATCGCGGCGGCCAGGCCGCCTACACACAAGCACGCTATACACGCCCGAAGATGCATGGGTATCCCCGCGGACAGGATGCACGCAAGCCGGGACACGATACGCCCGGCGCCGCGCTACATCATACGCGCGTCGAGGCCGCCGTCGGCGGTTTCAGGGCCTGATGGAAACGTGACACGTATGTGTCAAAGTCGATCGTGTCGCCGGCCTCGATGGCGGCCTGCCCGGCCAGCGAGGCACGGGCCATTTCCGCATACGCCGCCGCCTTGTCGGACGGCAGGGGCGTGTCCAGCAGGGCGCGCGCATGGCGGCTGCTCTGCGCCAGGGTGTACTCCAGGAAGCCGGCACCCGTGCGCTTCAGGTCGTCCAGCAGGCGGGCGGACGGGGTCGACTGCGGTTCGTCCAGTTTGCCCGCCTGCGCAGCGACGGCTTGCCGGTATGCCCGGCCGCCGTAGGCCGCGTCCAGCAATTCGGCATAGGGCACGATGCGGTCCAGCAGTTCCTTGCCCCACTCGCGCAAAGAAGTCGGCGTGCCGTCGCGCATGAGTTCCAGGCCGGGTTTGCGGCCTTCATTGACCACGCGGTTGAAATTGCTCGCGCTTTTGCTACAGAAGCCCGCTTCGTCGAAGTAGGGGCTTTCGGCCGTGGCGCAAAACAGCAGAAACGCGTCGACGAAACGCGCGGTGTCGGCGGCGATACCGACGGGTTCGAAGGGATCGATATCCAGGCAGCGCACTTCGACGTACTGAACGCCACGCTCTGCCAGGGCCGTAATCGGGCGTTCGCCGCGCCCCGTAGCGCGCTTCGGGCGGATGCTGGAGTAGTACTCGTTTTCGATCTGCAGGATGTTCGTGTTCAGCTGGATCCATTCGCCATCGCGATGCGTACCGATTGCCTCGTAGGCGGGCCAGGGCATGGTAACGGCCGAATACAGGCGCTGCAGAAAGGTGGACAGGTCGTTGTAGCAGGGCTTGAGCTGCGACTGCGCCGGGTTCTGGTAGCCCAGGTCGCCCATGCGCAGGCTGGTGGCGTAGGGCAGGTACAGGGTATCCGCGCCGAGCGTCTGCAGCGGGTGGTCGCGGCCGCGCAGGAAGTCCTTCGACAGGGCGGGCGCGGCACCGAACAGGTACATCAAGAGCCACGAAAAGCGCGTGAAATTGCGGATCAGTGCGATGTACCCGGACGAACGGCGCTCCTGCTCGTCGGCGCCGGGGTGTTCGAGAAGATCCCAGATACGGTCGTCCAGCGAAAAGTTGTAGTGCACGCCCGCGATGCACTGCATCGTCTTGCCGTAGCGATGGGCCAGGCCGCGCCGATACACATGCTTGAGCATGCCGGTATTGGAGGTGCCGTACCAGGCAATGGGGATGTCGGCCTCGTCCGGCAGCACCGCCGGCATGGATTGATTCCAGATGAGTTCATCGCCCAGGTTGGCATAGACGAACCGGTGGATGTCTTCGAGTTCGCCGATAAGGCCCGCCACATTGCCCTGCGTGCCGGTGATCAATTCCAGGAGGGCCTCGGAGTAGTCTGTCGTTACGTGTTCGTTGGTCAGTGCCGAGCCCAGCGCCGCCGGGTGCGGCCTGCGCGACAACTGGCCATGGGCGTCGATCCGCAGGCCTTCTTTTTCGATGCCGCGCAGGGTAAGGGATAGCAGATCCCGATTGGCATCCAGGCGGGCAAGGCGACGAGCGGAGATATCGGTCACGGCGGGGCTTCTTATGGTCCAGGTAGATGGAGGCTGATTTTACGGGGTGCGTCCACGGCTGCGTGGAGTAACCCCCGGCCGCCAGGGATAATGGCCCTGGCGCTCCAGGGCCGGATACGGCATGGGCGACAATGGCATATCACCGTTATACCGCCAGTTGGCCGGCAATATGGACGAAGCGATCAGGCAACAACCATACGCGATGCGCGAATCAGTGGGGGGCCGCGACGCCGGCGGGAAGGCCGCGCGCCGGCCCTCCCGGCGCGCGGCCTGTGTGGCGCTGTGCGCGCTGTTGCTGGCCGCGTGCTCGCCTACGTATAACTGGCGGGAAGTCCTGATCGCCGACGGCGCCGCGCGCGCCGCGTTTCCGGACCGTCCGGCGACCGACACGCGCGATATCCGGCTGGGAGGCCGCGACCTGCGATTTTCCCTGACCTCGGCGCGCGTCGGCGACGCGGCGTTCGCGGTGGGCTACGCGCCGTTGCCGCCGGCCCTCGCCGTGGATCCCGCGGGCCAACGCGAACTGGCCGACGCCCTGGTGCGCGCGCTGTACGCGAACCTGGGTGCCGCGCCGCCCGCCACGCCGCCGGCCTATGGGGCCGATATCGAGGTGCGCGGCCATGCCGGGGGCCGGCCCGTCTGGGCCCTGGGACGGGTCTGGGTGCAGGGCGGCCTGCTGGTCGAGGCGGTGGCCACCGGGTCGGAGAACGGCCTGCCCGCGGCGCAGGCGCGGGAATTCGTCGGTTCCTTGCGTTTCGCGCAATGAGGGCGCCTAGCCGGAAGTACCGTCCGCTACGCGGGTTGCGGCGCTGCGTGCCTGCCGCGCGGGCGGTTCCGCGGTGCAGGCTTCAGCCGCTGCCGCCGCCGATGCGGCACGCGGCCAGCAGGCCGCAGGTCAGGGCCGTGGCGACCGCCGCACGGCGGTTGCGCGCGCAGAGTTTTCTGCAGGCGTTCTGCAAATGAAAGTTCACGGTCCGCTCGCTGACGCCCAGAATCATGGCGGTTTCCCGGCTGGTCTTGCCGGCGGCGGCCCACTGCAGGCAGGCGGCCTCGCGTTCTGACAACTTCATTTCTGGCATCGGGGATCGCTGCCGTCGCGGCGAGGGGTGAAGCGTGGGAAGGCGGCGATCTTGCAATAGCGGGGCGGGCACTGCCCAGGGATGACACGAAGGGGAATTGCGGCCGCGATTCCGCGGGCCAGCCGACCGGCATCCGCGCCGGTGCTAGAATCTGCCATTCATTCGGTTGGCGCCGATTTGCCTGATCCGCTTGCGGGCGCCTGATAAATCCAGCTAAAGAGGTCTGCATGACTGCAACCATCGAGCAATCCCCCGGCGTGGCCGTTTCCCCGGAATCCGCCGACACGCAATCCAGTTCTTCGCCATCCCCGGTCGCGGGCATGGCAGATGGCACGCCCGCGGCCGGCACTGCCGGTGGCGCCGCGGCCGCCCCTCCCGAAGGCGCCGCGCGTTCCGTCGGTGTGGTGGCGCCGGTCTTCCTGAAGTTCACCGAACCCCTGCAATTGGCCAGCGGCCAGTCGCTGCCGTCCTACGAGCTGGCGGTGGAAACGTATGGCACCCTGAATGCCCAGCGCAGCAACGCGGTGCTGGTGTGCCACGCGCTGAACGCTTCGCACCATGTCGCCGGTATCTCCGCCGACGACCCCGCGGACATCGGCTGGTGGGACAACATGGTCGGCCCGGGCAAGCCGGTGGATACCGAGCGCTTTTTCGTGATCGGCATCAATAACCTGGGGTCGTGCTTCGGTTCCACGGGGCCCGCCAGCATCAACCCGGAAACCGGCAAGCCCTGGGGCGCCGCGTTCCCCGTCCTGACCGTCGAAGACTGGGTGCACGCGCAGGCCAGGGTGGCGGACCACTTCGGCATCGAACGCTTCGCCGCCGTCATGGGGGGATCGCTGGGGGGGATGCAGGCGCTGGGCTGGGCCACCGCCTGTCCCGAACGCGTCGCGCATTGCGTGGTGATCGCCAGCACGCCGCGCCTGTCGGCCCAGAATATCGGCTTCAACGAAGTGGCGCGGCGCGCCATCATTACCGACCCGGATTTCCACGGCGGCGATTACTATGCGCACGGGACCGTACCGCATCGAGGCCTGGCGGTGGCGCGCATGATCGGGCACATCACGTATCTGTCCCAGGACGACATGGCCGAAAAGTTCGGCCGCACGCAGCGCGCGCCGGGCGCCAACGGCGAATACCGCTATGGTTATGACGTCGAATTCGAAGTGGAGTCCTACCTGCGCTACCAGGGCGAGAAGTTCTCGCGCTATTTCGACGCCAATACCTATCTGCTGATCACGCGGGCGCTGGATTACTTCGATCCCGCCCGCACGCACGGTGGCGATCTGGCGCGCGCGCTGGCGGCCGCGCGGGCCGGTTTCCTGCTGGTGTCGTTCAGCACGGACTGGCGCTTCCCACCCGAACGCTCGCGCGAGATGGTGCGGGCGCTGCTGAAGAACGGCCGGCCTGTCACCTATGCCGAGATCGACGCGCCGCACGGCCACGATGCCTTTCTGTTGGACGATTCCCGCTATCACGCGGTCGTGCGGGCGTATTACGACCGCATCGCGCATGAATTGGGGCTGCCGCCTCGCGCCATCGAGCACAGGGGAGCGGAATGAGCGCGTCTGCGACGACGACCGAATTGCGCGCCGACCTGGCGCGCATCGCCAGCTGGATCACCCCCGGCTCGCGGGTACTGGACCTGGGCTGCGGCGACGGCGAACTGCTGGCCTGGCTGCGCGACGAGCGACAGGTCCGTGGCGCTGGCGTTGAAATAGATGACAACTATGTGATCGCCTGCGTGCGCAGGGGGGTGGACGTCATCCAGCAAAACCTCGAAGATGGCCTGGCCCTGTTCGACGAAAAGCAGTTCGATACGGTGGTGCTGTCGCAGACGCTTCAGTCCATGCATCGCAGCGAACACATCCTGCGCGAGATGGCGCGCGTCGCGCGCTACGGCGTCGTATCCTTCCCCAACTTCGGCTATTGGCCGCACGGCTGGTCCATCCTGCGCGGGCGCATGCCGGTGACGGGGCAAATGCCGTACGAGTGGTACAACACGCCCAACATACACCTGTGCACGCTGCGGGATTTCGAGGACCTGGCCGCCAAGCTGGGGCTGCGCATCCTGCAGCGGGCAACTTTCAACGACGACCGCGAGGTGCGGCTGCTGCCGGGCTGGCGCAGTACCCTGGCGGTCTATCGCTTCACCGCCGGCTAAGCGCGCGCGTTCGCGCTACCCGTCACGGAGATCACGTATTTCATACGCTGCCCACATTTATGCCAGCCGACGTGTCGCGCCCATGCTGGCGCTCGGTTTTTCCAGCGGCCTGCCGCTGGCGCTGACCGGCGGTACCTTGCAGGCCTGGGCCACCGTGGCGGGCGTCTCGCTGCAGGACATCGGATTCCTCACCCTGGTGGGCACGGCCTATACCCTGAAGTTCCTATGGGCGCCGTTGGTGGACCGCTATGCCGTTCCCGTGCTGGGGCGGCGGCGCGGCTGGATGCTGGCGACCCAGCTGGCGCTGGCGGCGGGTATTGCCGGCATGGGGCTGCTGTCGCCGGACAGCGCCCTGTTGCCGCTGGCGATGCTGGCGGTGGCCGTGGCGTTCTTCTCGGCAACGCAGGACATCGCCTTCGACGCCTACAGCACGGACGTGCTGCGCAAGCAGGAGCGCGGCGCGGGCGCGGCGATCAAGGTGCTGGGCTATCGCATCGCCATGCTGGTGTCCGGCGGCCTCGCCTTGATCCTGGCCGACGGCTGGCTGGGTTGGGGCAATACCTACGTGCTGATGGGCGGCCTGATGGCGGTGGGTATGCTGGCGACGTTGTGGGCGCCGGAGCCCGATCACCCCGCGGCGGCGCCGCCCAGCCTGATGGAAGCCGTGGCCGACCCGCTGCGGGAATTCTTCTCGCGGCGCGGCGCGCTGGGGCTGCTTACCCTGATCGTGCTGTACAAGCTTGGCGACGCTTTCGCGGGCGCCCTGTCGACCACTTTCCTGCTGCGCGGCGGCGGCTTCACGCCCACCGAAGTCGGAACGGTCAACAAGGTACTGGGCCTGGTCGCCACGATCGTCGGTGCGCTGGCGGGCGGTTCCATCATGGCCCGCATCGGCCTGTATCGTTCGCTGATGCTGTTCGGCGTGCTGCAGGCGGTTTCCAACCTGGGCTACTGGCTCGTGGCGCTCAAGCCCGGCAGCCTGCCCTTGATGGTCGGCGCGGTCGGCATGGAAAACCTGTGCGGCGGGCTGGGCACGGCGGCGTTCGTGGCCCTGGTCATGGCCCTGTGCCGCCAGGAATTCTCGGCAACCCAATATGCGCTGCTGTCCGCCGTCGCGGCGGTGGGGCGCACCTACCTGGCCGGCCCGCTCACGCCGGTGCTGGTGGAAAGGATGGGCTGGGCGTGGTTTTTCCTGGTGACGGTGCTGATCGCGTTGCCGGGGCTCGTCCTGCTTTACCTGCGGCGCCAGGAAATACAGGCGCTGGACCAGGCGTAAAACCGTCGCGGCGGGTGATAATGGTTTCACGGCACTCCGGAGACCATCATGTCGACGTTCCCGCATACGCAGGCCGCTGCCCCCATTCTTCTTGCCACCGATCTCAGCGCACAGGGCGACCGCGCGCTGGACCGCGCCGTGGTGCTGGCCCGGCAGCTGAAAGCGCGGCTCATTGCCCTGCATGTGCTGGAGCCCGGCATGTCCGCCGCCGCGGGCGGCGCACCATCGTGGCATCGCCTGAGCGAGGATCACCGCGAATGGGCGCGCTACCGGCTGAACCTGGATCTGGCCGGCGCCGGTATCGATAGCGAAATCCGCGTCGAAAGCGGCGATCCGGCGGAACAAATCCTGCTGCTGGCGCAAGCATCGGGTTGCGGGTTGGTGGTGACCGGTGTCGGGCGTAACGAGTCGCTGGGCAAATTGCTGTTGGGGTCCACCGTCCGCAAGCTGGTGCGGCATCTGGCCCTGCCGGTTCTGGTGGTCAAGAATCGCCCGCACGGTCCGTATCCGAACGGCGTCGTGGCGACGGATTTCTCGCCGGAATCCGGCCAGGCGCTGCGGATTGCCGCGCAATGGATGACGGACACGCCTTTGACCCTGTTCCATGCCTGCGACACCGCGCTGGGGATGCCCGGCGATGCCGCGCGGGCACCCGAATCGCTGCAGCGCGACCTGGACCACGAAATGTACCGGTTCCTGGAAGGCGTCAGGGGGCTGCCGTCAGGTGTCCCGGCGGATAGGGTCGTGCAGTATGGCGAACCGGAAACGCTATTGTCCGAGTATGTCTTCCGGACGCGTTGCGATCTGGTCGTCGCCGGGGCGCAGCGCATGAAGGGCATCATGGGGGCGATGGTGGGCAGCGTCGCCGAACGGTTGCTGGAGTCGCTGCCCAGCGATGTCATGCTGGTGCGCGGGCAAGCCGTGCCGTAGCCGCGCGGCCCGGGAAGGGCCGCCGCGGCGATAACGAGAATGAACCACGGGGGCGGGGAATCATTCGGGGAGACCATCATGCAAAGCTTTTCGGGGCCCATTCTCCTTGCCACGGACCTCAGCGCGCGCGGCGACCGCGCCCTGGATCGCGCGCTGTTGCTGGCCCGTCAACTCGGTACGTCGGTGATCGCGCTGCACGTCATCGATTCGCAGGTGCGCGCATTGCCCACGCCTCAGCGGCCGGCGGCCGAAAGGGAATCCCAGGCGCGCCGCGCGCTGCTGCGCGATCTGGAAGACGTCGATGCGGGCGTGGAAATCATGGTTCGGTGCGGCGATCCGGTCCGTCTTCTGCGGCAGGTCGCCGAAGAGCGGCGCTGCGGCCTGATCGTCGCGGGCGTCGCCCGCGACGAAACGCTGGGCCGCATCCTGCTGGGCACGACAGTGGAGAAGCTGGTGCGCATATCGTCCACGCCGATCCTGGTTGTCAAGCGCCGGGCCCGGCATCCTTATCGCAACGCCCTGGTCGCCTGCGATTTTTCCGAGGGGGCGCGTGTCGCGCTGCGCGCGGCCCTGGCCCTGGTGCCGGTGGAGGAGCTGACGCTGTTCCATGCCTTCGATCTGCCCGGCAATCGGAATGACGCGCTTACGGCCAAGGGGTTCCAGCGCACCGCCCAGGAGGCTGCCGATCAGTTCCTGGAGAACACGCCGGAAATGCACGGGAGCGAAAAACCGCGGATAGAAGTGGCTGCGGGACTGGCCGAGCGTGTGCTGATCGCCTACGCGGACCAGTCCGACTGCGATCTCCTCGTCACGGGGACGCATGGCACCACCGGTTTACTGCGTACGGCCATTGGCAGCGTGGCGGAAGCATTGATCGAGAAGGCGCCGTGCGACGTATTGGTGGTCCGGCAGCCCGATGGACGTTCGTAACGCACTGAGATTACAACAATATGTAAATGCGGCTTAATTTGCCAGCGAACGCTGCCGATATTCCGTGAAGGGCGTTTCCCGCATGAAAGGGCGGGCGTGGCCGGATGCCACAGCCCGCGTCTTCAAGGAATCGGATATGTACGGGGCGAGCTATAACAGCGCGCTGGTGTTGTGCTCGCTGGCCGTGGCGGTCCTGGCCTCGTATGCAGCGCTCGATATGGCTGGCCGCATCGCCACCGCACGGGGACATGCCGCGCGGTGGTGGCTGGGTGGCGGCGCCGTCGCGAGCGGGCTGGGGATCTGGGCCATGCATTTCGTGGGCATGCTGGCCTTCAGCCTTCCCATTCCCCTGGGCTACGACGTCGGCCTGACCGTGCTTTCCCTGCTCATCGCCATCGTTTCGGCCGCGTTCGCGCTGTGGCTGGTCTGCCAGCCTACCTTGCCCTGGTCGCGCCTGGGGACCGGCGCCTTGCTGATGGGGGCCGGCGTGGCCGGCATGCACTATACCGGCATGGCGGCACTGCGCATGATGCCCGGTATCGACTACGAGCCGGGGCTGTTCACGCTGTCCGTGCTGATCGCCGTCGGCGCTTCCGGCTGCGCCATGTGGATCGCCTTCCGGTTGCGGCGGGCGGTGCGCCGTGCACGGCCCCTGCGCGCCGCCGCCGCGCTGGTCATGGGCGCTGCCATCGTCGGCATGCATTACACGGGCATGGCCGCCGCCCGGTTTCCGCTGGGCAGCGTGTGCGGCGCGGCGGGCAGCGGCGTGGACAGCAACTGGCTGGCCATCGTCATTATCGTCGCCACGCTGGCGGTGATCGCCATCGCGCTGATTACCTCCGTGCTCGACCAGCGCATGGAGGCGCGCACCTCCATCCTGGCGTCGTCGCTGGCCGAGGCCAACGAGGAACTGACATACCTGGCGCTGCACGACAACCTGACCAAGCTGCCCAACCGGCTGCTGCTGGAAGACCGCCTGCAGCAGGCGATCCATACGTCAGCCCGCGAACGCACCTGCTTCGCCGTGATGTTCATGGACCTGGACGGCTTCAAGGCGGTGAACGACGCCTATGGCCATCACATCGGCGACCGTTTGCTGGTCGAAGTGGCGGCGCGCATCCGTGCCAGCATGCGCGCGCAGGACACCATCGCCCGCCTGGGCGGCGATGAGTTCGTATTGGTGGCGCAGGTCGAGGATCCGGCGGATGCCTCTACCATCGCGTCCAAGCTGGTCAGGATCATCGAGGATGAATTCGAGGTCGATGGCCACCAATTGCATGTATCGGTCAGCGTCGGCATCGCCGTCTACCCCGGCAACGGGATCGACCACCACGAACTGCTGGCCAATGCCGATGCCGCGATGTACTACGCCAAATCGTCCGGGCGCAATACATATTGCTATTTCGAGGCATCGATGAACCAGGACGTGCAGGCGCAGGTCGAGCTGCTGCGCGATTTGCGCCACGCCCTGGTGCGCGACGAACTCATACTGCAATACCAGCCCAAATTCCATGCGGCGTCCAGCGCCGTGGTCGGCGCCGAGGCGCTGGTGCGCTGGAACCATCCGGTGCGCGGCATCGTGCAGCCGGCGGTGTTCATCCCCCTGGCGGAAAAAACCGGGCTCATCATCCAGATCGGAGAATGGGTACTGGACGAGGCGTGCCGCCAGATGAAGGCCTGGTACGAAACGGGCCGGACCGAATGGTCCATGGCCGTGAACCTGTCGCTGCAGCAGTTCAATCACGCCGGACTGGTACAGGCGGTGCGCAGCACGCTGGCGCGGCACGGGCTGCCGGCGCGCAGCCTGACGCTGGAAATCACCGAGTCCACGGCAATGCGCGATGTGGAGGCCACGCTGGCCACGCTGGGCCAGCTGCACGAGATGGGCGTGAAGATATCGATAGACGATTTCGGCACCGGCTATTCCAGCCTGATGTACCTGAAGCGGCTGCCGGCGACAGAATTGAAGATCGACCGCGGCTTCGTGCGCGAGCTGGAGCGCGATCCGGAGGATGCCGCCATCGTTTCGGCCATCGTCGCGCTGGGGCAGACGCTCAATCTGCAGATCGTCGCCGAAGGCGTCGAGACTCGGGAGCAGCAGGAATTCCTGACCCGGTTGGGCTGCGATTCGTTGCAGGGTTTCCTGCTGGGCCACCCCATGTCCGCGGAGCGCTTCATGCAGGCCGCCGGGGACCTGCGGGCGGCCTAGCCGGGCGAGGGGGCTACAGCGACGTGTCGTAGTCGATCGTCAGCGGGGCGTGATCGCTGAAGCGTTCGTCCTTGTAGATGGAGGCGGCCCTCGCCGCGGCGGCGATTTCGGGCGTGGCGATCTGGTAGTCGATGCGCCACCCGACGTTCTTGGCCCAGGCCTGGCCGCGGTTGCTCCACCAGGTATAGGCCTCGCCGGTGGCTTCCGGATGCAGGCGCCGGTAGACGTCCATCCAGCCCAGGTCGGCGAATACCTTGGTCAGCCAGGCGCGTTCTTCCGGCAGGAAGCCGCTGTTCTTCTTGTTGCCCTTCCAGTTCTTCAGGTCGATCTCGTTGTGCGCGATGTTCCAGTCGCCGCACAGCACGACCTGCCGTCCGCATTTCACCAGCGTGGCCAGGTGGGTGTAGAAGTGTTCCATGAAGGCGAACTTGGCGGTCTGGCGGTGCTCGCCGCTGGATCCGGACGGCAGGTAGACCGAAATGATCGAGTGCCGGTCGTAGACCAGCTCCAGGTAGCGGCCTTCGCTGTCTATCTCGGGCACGCCCAGGCCCTCGATGACCTGTAGCGGCTGGGTGCGGGCGTAGATGCCGACGCCGCTATAGCCTTTCTTTTCGGCGTAGTGGAAATAGCCGTACAGGCCCGGCGGGTTGAGCATTTCCAGGGTCATGTCGGCGGCCTGGGCCTTCAGTTCCTGCAAGCAGATGAAGTCGGCGTCCTGCTTGGCGACCCAGGGGAAAAAGCCTTTGTTGGCGGCCGAGCGGATGCCGTTCAGATTGGCGGAGATAATGCGCAGCATGGCGGGGACAGGTAGGGAGACGGCCGCTAGCGTACCTGAAATTGAGCCCACCCCCGAAGCGCTGCGCGCTTCCCCCTCAAGGGGGCGACGCCAGAGGACCGGCAAAGCCGGATCCGCGGCGTCCCGGGTCGGGGCGATCTGTTTCGTGCGACGAGGCTGCGGGCGGCACGGGCGGGTTCGGCCTGCGTCGCGGGATGGAGCAGGCATAATTCCGGTTTCTGTCGAATTCCCTCGTCTCCGGTGACCGTATGACCGCTTCCGCCGCCCCGTCCGTCCAGTTCGTCCGTTTCGCCCTCGACCAGGGCGTGCTGCGCTTCGGCAGCTTCAAGGTCAAATCGGGGCGCATCAGTCCGTATTTCTTCAATGCCGGATTGTTCAGCGACGGCGCCTGCATGAACCGCCTGGGGGCCTTCTATGCCGGGGCCCTGCTGGAGTCGGGGCTGTCCTTCGACATGCTGTTCGGTCCCGCCTACAAGGGCATCCCGCTGGCCACCGCGACAGCCATGGCGCTGGCCGCCGACCCGCGCGCGGGCGGGCGAACCATCCCCTTCGCCTACAACCGCAAGGAAGCGAAAGACCATGGCGAAGGCGGCACGCTGGTCGGCGCGCCGCTGAAGGGCAAGGTCGTGATCATCGACGATGTGATCACCGCCGGTACCTCGGTGCGCGAATCCGTGGATATCATCCGCGCCGCGGGCGCCGAGCCCGCGGCCGTCCTGATCGCGCTGGACCGCATGGAGCGTGCCGGCCCGGACGACGCGCTGTCCGCGCATTCCGCCGTGCAGGACGTGGCGCGCACCTACGGCATCCCTGTCGTCAGCATTGCCACGCTGGCGGACATCCTGAAGCTGATGGAGCACGCCCCGGAGTTCGCCGAGCACCGCCAGGCCGTGCTGGCCTACCGCCAGAAGTACGGCGTGGCCGCCTGACCGCGGCGGCGCGCCTACCCCAGCTTCTGCTTCAACAGGTCGTTGACCTGCTGCGGGTTCGCCTTGCCCTTGGCGGCCTTCATGATCTGGCCGACCAGGGAATTGAAGGCCTTCTGCTTGCCTGCGCGGTATTCCTCCACCACGGCCGGATTGGCGGCCAGCACGTCGTCGATCATGGCGCCGATGGCACCCGTGTCGCTGATCTGCTTCAGGCCGCGCGCTTCGATGATGGCATCGGGCTGGCCGCCCTGTTCTCCCGCCCACATTCCGGCGAAGACGTCGCGGGCGATCTTGTTCGAGATCGTACCGTCCAGGATGCGGCCGATCAGGGCCGCCAGCGCCGGTGCCGCCACGGGCGACGCCGCCACGTCGATTTCGGAGCGATTCAGGGAGGCGGCCAGCTCGCCCATGATCCAGTTGGCCGCCTGCTTGGCCTGGCCCGCCGGCAGGGCCCGTGCGACCGCTTCGAAGTAGTCCGCCATGTCGCGGCTGGTGGTCAGCTGGGCCGCATCGTAGGCGGACAGGCCGTGCTCGCTTTCGAAGCGCGCGCGTTTGTCGGCCGGAAGTTCCGGCATGGTGGCGCGGACCTCGTCCACCCATGCTTGCGAGATCACCAGGGGGGGCAGGTCCGGATCGGGGAAGTAGCGGTAATCGTGCGCGTCTTCCTTGCTGCGCATGCTGCGGGTTTCGTCGCGGTCCGAATCGTACAGGCGGGTTTCCTGCACCACCGTGCCGCCGTCCTCGATCAGCTCGATCTGGCGCCGCGCTTCGTACACGATGGCGCGTTCCAGGAAGCGGAAGGAGTTAACGTTCTTGATCTCGGTGCGGGTGCCGAATTCCTTCTGGCCCATCGGACGCACCGAGACGTTGGCGTCGCAGCGGAACGAGCCTTCCTGCATGTTGCCGTCGCAGATGCCCAGCCATACGACCAGGCTGTGCAGCGCGCGCGCGTAGGCGACCGCCTCGGCGGCGGAGCGCATTTCCGGTTCGCTGACGATTTCCAGCAGGGGGGTGCCGGCGCGGTTCAGGTCGATGCCGCTGGCCGGCGCGCCGTTGGCCAGGTGGAACTCATCGTGCAGGGATTTGCCGGCGTCTTCTTCCAGGTGGGCCCGCGTCAGCTGTACCGTTTTGGCGGTTTCGCCGACGAAAAACGAGATGGCGCCGCCGACCACGACCGGGATCTCGTACTGGCTGATCTGGTAGCCCTTGGGCAGGTCGGGGTAAAAGTAGTTCTTGCGCGCGAAAATGGAGCGCGGCGAAATGCTTCCGCCGACCGCCAGCCCGAAGCGGATGGCCCGTTCGGCGGCGGCCCGGTTCATCACGGGCAGGCTGCCGGGCAGCGCCAGGTCGACCAGGTTGGCCTGCATGTTGGGCGCGGCGCCGAAGCGCGTGCTGCTGCCCGAAAAAATTTTCGAGTCGGTGGAAAGCTGGGTGTGCGTTTCCAGGCCGATGACGATTTCCCAGTTCATGTCAGTAATCCATTGCTCTTTGCGCCATCCGCGACGCATGAAATGGGTATACCCCGTTCGGGGACACCCCGAATCCGGCTTCGCCGGTCTGCCAGCGGCTTTGCCGGCGCGCCAGCCCTTCGGGGGCAGGCTCCATTACAGCAGTCCTTCACAATAAAAGGTGTAGCCGATCCGGGACGCAGCGGATCCGGCTTTGCCGGTCCGCCAGCGTCGCCCCCTCGAGGGGGAAGCGCGTAGCGCTTCGGGGGTGGGTCTTCCCTCCGGTCCGCTGGCGTCGCCCCCTTGAGGGGGAAGCGCGCAGCGCTTCGGGGGTGGGCTATTCCGGCGCACGCTGGTGCCAGTCGGTCACGTGTTGGTAGCGGTCGGCGATCGCCAGCAGGCGTCCTTCGTCGAAGTAATTGCCGATGATCTGCAGGCCGACGGGGCGGCGGGCATGGGCGCCGCCACCGAAGCCGCAGGGCACCGACATGGCGGGCAGGCCCGCCAGGCTGACGCCCAGCGTGTAAACGTCGGCCAGCCAGTCGGCGGTGGGGTCGTCGCGGTTTTCGCCGATATCCTTGGCAACCGTCGGCGCCACGGGCCCCATGATGACGTCGCATTGCGCGAGGGCGCTCTGGAAATCCTGAGCGATCAGCCGGCGCAGGCGCTGCGCCTGCAGGTAGTAGGCATCGTAATAGCCATGCGACAGCACATAGGTGCCGATCAGGATGCGCCGCCGCACTTCGTCGCCGAAGCCTTCGGCGCGGGAGCGGCTGATCATTTCCGTCAGGTCGCCGTAGTGCGCGGCGCGATGGCCGTAGCGCACGCCGTCGTAGCGCGCCAGGTTGCTGGATGCCTCGGCCGGCGCGATCACGTAGTAGGCCGGGATGGCCAGTTCGGTGCGCGGCAGCGAGATATCGACGCGGCGGGCGCCCAGGGCCTCGAACTGCGCCAGGGCGGCCTCGACCGCCGCGCGCACTTCATCGGACAGCCCCGTGCCGAAGTATTCGGCCGGCACCCCGATGCGCAGCCCGGCCAGCGGTCGGCCGCCGGCGGCATCGTAGGCGGCCTGGGCGGCATCGAAGTCGCGCCGTACGCGACCCGGTTCGTTGGCGTCCTTGCCGCAGCGTTCGACGCTGGTGGCGTCGCGCGGATCGAAGCCCGCCATGGCGTCCAGCAGGGCGAGGGCGTCGCGGCTGCTGGCCGCCAGGGGGCCGGCCTGGTCCAGGCTGGAACCGAACGCGACGATGCCGAAGCGCGATACCGTGCCATAGGTGGGCTTGATGCCGGTCACGCCGCACAGCGCGGCGGGCTGCCGCACGGAGCCGCCGGTATCGGTGCCGGTGGCCGCCGCCACCAGGCGCGCCGCCACGGCGGCGGCCGAGCCGCCCGACGAGCCGCCGGGCACCGCCGCGGTATCCCAGGGGTTGCGCACGGGGCCGAAGGCGGAGTTCTCGTTGCCCGAGCCCATGGCGAATTCATCGCAATTGAGCTTGCCGATGGACACCGCGCCCGCCTGGCGCAGGCGTTCGACCACCGTGGCGTCGAAGGGGCTGAGGTAGCCGTCCAGCATCCGGCTGCCGGCGGTGGTGCGCCAGCCGCGGGTGACGAAGGCGTCCTTGTGGGCGATCGGGACGCCGGTCAGCGGCCCGGCGGTGCCGGCCGCCAGGGCGGCGTCGGCCTCGCGGGCCTGTTCCAGGGTCAGGTCGGCGTCGATGTGCAGGAAGGCGTTCAGGGCCGACGCCGATTGCGCGGCGTCCAGGGCGCTGGAGGCCAGGTCGACGGCGCTGACCTCGCGCCGGTCCAGCGCCTGCCGCAGGGCGGCGATATCGGCGAATTGGGTATGCAGTGCGGGTTTGCTCATGACTACTCCAGCACCTTGGGGACCAGGAACAGGCCGTCCTGGGCTTCCGGGGCATTGCGCATCAGCGCCGCCCGTTCGCTTTCCGAGCCGGTTTCCGTCACGCGGTCTTCGCGCAGGCGCAGCGCCACGTCTTCGAGCGCGGACAGGGGGTGCGCCATGGGTTCGACGCCTTCGGTGTCTTCCTGCTGCAGGCGCTCGATAATATGGAGCATGCCGTTGAGCTCCTGCAGCGCATGCGCGCGCCGTTCGGGAGTGAGCTCGATTCTGGCCAGCCGGGCGATGCGGGCCACGTCTTCGTCGTTTAGCGCCATGGGGGAGGTGTAAAAAATGTGGAGCCGCCGAAGCAGCCGTTACATGACAGGCCAGCAGTAGTAACAAAGCCTGGAATAGCCGGGAATTGCGGTCTATTTCCCCTGAAATTATAAGTTATCATTCACGGTTTAATCGCTGCACCCGCAGGCGCGCCGTTCTGGCTGGCGTCCGGTCGCAGTCATGTCCCAAATTCCTTGATCTAGCTGAGCCTATATCCATGTTCGGATTCCTGCGTAGTTATTTTTCCAGCGATATGGCGATCGACCTCGGCACGGCCAATACGCTGATCTACGTTCGCGGCAAAGGCATCGTGCTGGATGAGCCATCCGTAGTCGCGATCCGCCACGAAGGCGGACCGAACGGCAAGAAAATCATCCAGGCCGTCGGCCACGAGGCCAAGCAGATGCTGGGTCGGGTGCCCGGCAATATCGAAGCCATCCGCCCCATGAAGGACGGCGTGATCGCCGACTTCACCGTTACCGAGCAGATGCTCAAGCAGTTCATCCGCATGGTGCACCCCCGCAATATGCTGGCGCCCAGCCCGCGCATCATCGTGTGCGTGCCCTGCGGTTCCACCCAGGTCGAACGCCGCGCCATCCGCGAATCGGCGTTGGGCGCGGGTGCCTCCCACGTCTACCTGATCGAGGAACCCATGGCCGCGGCCATCGGCGCCGGCCTGGCGGTTTCCGACGCCAGCGGCTCCATGGTCGTGGACATCGGGGGCGGCACGACGGAAGTCGCGGTCATTTCGCTGGGCGGCATGGTGTACAAGGGGTCGGTGCGCGTCGGTGGGGACAAGTTCGACGAAGCCATCGTCAACTACATCCGCCACAATTACGGCATGCTGATCGGCGAACCGACTGCCGAATTGATCAAGAAGCAGATCGGTTCGGCTTTCCCCGGATCGGAAGTCCGTGAAATCGAAGTCAAGGGCCGCAACCTGGCCGAAGGGGTGCCGCGCAGCTTTACGGTGTCGTCCAACGAGATCCTCGAATCGCTGACCGATCCGCTGAACCAGATCGTGTCGGCCGTGAAGATCGCGCTGGAGCAAACGCCGCCGGAACTGGGCGCCGACATCACCGACAAGGGCATCGCGCTGACCGGGGGCGGGGCGTTGCTGCGCGATCTGGACCGCCTGCTGCAGGAAGAAACCGGCCTGCCGGTGGTGGTGGCGGACGATCCGCTGACGTGCGTGGTTCGAGGCTGCGGCGAAGCGCTCGAACACCTGGAAAAGCTTGGCGCCATTTTCATCAACGATTGATCCATGCGCCTGGCCGCGGCCGCTTCGCCCGAAGCGGCTACGGTGGGCGGCCGGCACCGGGCCATAAGCCCGTGAGTATCCATGCCCCAACTTAACGCCACCACACCGCGGCTGTTCCGACACGGCCTGCCGGCCGAAGCCAGGCTGGCCATCCTGGTCGTTCTGGCGCTGGCGCTATTGGTGAGCGATTCGCAGTGGCGCGTGCTCGAACCCGTGCGACGGGTCGTGTCGGTCGCCCTGTATCCCTTCCAGCGCGCCGTCCTGCTGCCGCGCGACGTGGTCCAGCAGATCAACGAGTGGTACAACGCCGCCAACCTGGTTCGTTCCGAAAACGAAGCCCTGCAGCGCCAGCGTATCGAGCTGGCGCAGGTCGCCACCCATGCCGCCCAGATGGCCGCGGAAAACGCCCAGTTGCGCCGGCTGCTGGGTGTGACCGATACCTTGTCGCAGCAGGCGGTGGTGGTCGAGGTCCTCTACGAACCGCCCAACGCCTTCAATCAGCGGCTGGTGTTCAACAAGGGCAGCCGCCAGGGGCTGGCTCCCGGCATGCCGGTCATCGACGAAGGCGGCGTGGTGGGCCAGATCGTGCGGGTGACGCCCATGACCGCCGAAGCGGCGCTGGTCACCGATGAACAGGTGTCCATCCCGGTGCAGATCCTGCGAAACGGCCTCCGACTGATCGCTTTCGGCAGCAACCAGCCCGGCAAGATGGAAGTTCGCTATCTCGCGGTCAATGCCGACATCAAAGAGGGCGATACTATTATCACCAGCGGTGTCGGCGGCTTGTTCCCGGCGGGATTGCCGGTGGCCAGGGTGACGAAGGTCGAACGCGATACCGCGTCCGGCTTCGCCCGCGCTCTGGTCGAGCCGCTGGCCCATCCGGAACGGTACCGGCACTTCCTCGTTCTGCAAGTCGACGTCAAGCGCGCCGAAGTCAACCGCAAGGAGGCCGACTCCATTGAGTCCGATAAACCGGAGTGAATCCCAGGGCGCGGTCCTGCGCCCGCGCCGGACGGTCGAACCCGAACGCGTCGCACGCCCCGCGCATCCCGTCATGGTGTGGGGGTCGGTGTTCGTCGTCTGGCTGATCTCGCTGCTGCCATGGCGGCTGTGGGAACAATCGCCCGATATCCTGATCCTGGTGATCGCGTTCTGGTGCGTGCACGAACCGCGGCGCATCGGCATGGTGACCGCTTTCGCCTTCGGCCTGCTGATGGACGTGCACGATGCCGGGGTGCTGGGGGGCAATGCCCTTTCCTATACCGTGGTCGCCTACGGCGCCGTCATCCTGCATCGCCGCCTGCAGCGCTTCGACCTGTGGAGCCAGGCGATGCACATGCTACCCATCTTCTTCGTGGCGCGGCTGCTGACGGTACTGATCAAGGCGTGGATCGCCGGGAGATGGCCGGGCTGGGACTGGGCCATCGGTACGGCGCTCACCGCCGCGCTGTGGCCCGTTGTGGGTTGGCTCCTGCATCTGCCGACGCGTGGCGCCGACGATGCCGAATCGCCCTCGGTCTGATCCTTTCCAGACATGTTTGAATTCAAGAAAACCGGCGCGCAGCAGAAACAGCGCTTCCGACTGCGCGCCTGGGTGGGCGGTATCGCGGCGCTGCTGTGCTTCAGCCTGCTCATCGGCCGCTTCTGGATGCTGCAGGTGGACCGCTACGAGGGCTTGTCCGAGCGCGCGGACCGCAATCGGATCGCCGTGGTGCCTATCCCGCCGCGGCGCGGCGAAATCCTGGACCGCAATGGCGTCGTGCTGGCGCGTAACTACCGCACGTACACCCTGGACATCGTGCCGGCGCAGGTGGGCAATATCGATGCGCTATTCAAGGCGCTGACCCCTGTGGTCTACGTGAGTCCTTCGGATCAGCGCAGGCTGAAGCGGCGCATCGCGGAGAACAGCCGCTACGCGACGCTGACGCTGCGCGACAACCTGAACGATACCGAGGCTGCCTGGTTCGCCGCTCATGCTTTCCAGTTTCCCGGCGTGGAGCTGCGCGCCCGCTGGGTGCGCGAATATCCGGAGGGCAAAGCGGCGGCGCACGTGGTGGGGTATATCGGCCGTATCTCCGACGGCGATATCGAGCAACTGGAAGCCAACGGACAGCTGGGCAACTACCGCGGCACCGATGTCATCGGCAAGAAGGGCATCGAGAAAAGCTGGGAAACCCAACTGCACGGCCGTACCGGACTCGAAGAAGTCGAAGTGACCGCGGGCGGGCGACCCGTGCGGACCCTGCGCCGCATCGACCCGGTACCAGGTTCGGACATCGAGCTGTCCATCGACCTGCGGCTGCAGAAAGTCGCCGAGGAAGCCTTCGGCGACCAGCGTGGCGCCCTGGTCGCGCTGGATCCGGACACCGGCGAAGTGCTGGCCTTCGTCTCGCAACCGTCGTTCGACCCGAATCTGTTCGTCGACGGCATCGACGTGGACAGCTGGCGCATGCTGAACGAATCGCCGGACCATCCCCTGATCAACCGGCCCATCTACGGCACCTATCCGATCGGATCGACGTACAAGCCTTTCGTTGCCATGGCGGCCCTGGAGCTGGGCAAGCGCCGCGCGACCGATCGTATCTCGGACCCCGGCTATTTCGAGTTCGGCGGGCAGAAATTCCGCAACGCGGCGGGCGCGGTGTTCGGGCCCACCGATATGCACAAGGCCCTGGTGGTGTCCTCGGATACCTACTTCTTTTCGCTGGGGCCGGAGATCGGCGTGGATGCCCTGCACGATTTCACCAAGCAGTTCGGTTTCGGGCAGATCACCGGCATCGACCTGGACGGCGAAAAGCGCGGCGTGCTCCCCTCGACCGCCTGGAAACGCGCGGCCTACAAGGACAAGGACAAACAGCGCTGGTACGCCGGCGAATCGGTGTCGGTCGCGGTAGGGCAGGGCTACAACGCCTTTACCATCATGCAACTGGCGCAGGCCACCTCCACGCTGGCCGACAACGGCCTGTATCGCAGGCCTCATCTGGTGCATGCGGTGGAAGACCCGCGCACCGGCAAGCTCACGGATACGCCTACCGCGCCCACCTACCAGATACCGCTGCACCAGGCGAACCTGGACGTGGTCAAGGGGGCCATGGCGGATGTGGTCCGTGTGGGGACGGCGCGGCAGCCGTTTCGCGGCGCCGCGTACCAGGCCGCCGGCAAGACCGGCACGGCGCAGGTCTACAGCCTGCGTGGCGCGCGCTACCACGCCAGCGCCGTCGACGAACGCCTGCGCGACCATGCCTTGTTCATGGGTTTCGCGCCGGTGGACCATCCGCGCATCGCTGTCGCGCTGATCGTGGAAAACGCCGGCTGGGGCGCCAGCGCCGCCGCGCCGATCGCCCGCAAGGTGTTCGATGCCTGGCTCGTCCAGGAACATCCGGATACGCCACCCAGGCAGCCGGACGTGGCGGCGGGCAAACCGGGCCAGCAGACAGACGTCGCGGCGGGCAAACCCGGCCCGCGGCCGGCCGTCGCCGCGGTCAGGCCGGCTGCGCCATCCTCCCCCACCAGGCTCGCGGACAACAGGCCCGATCGCCCGCCGCGCCGGCCCGATGCCGCGCTCAATCAGTCCGACATGCCGCCACGCCAGCCCGCCGTCGTCGTCAATACGGATGCCGCCATGACGGGAACCGCGCGATGAAACGCCTGGCATTGATCCTGCTGCGTGTGGTCACGGCCTTCGATTGGCCCATGCTCTTCATCCTGGTCCTGCTGACTGCCCTGGGGCTGACCGTCATGCATTCGGCGGTTGGCAGCACCGATTGGCGTTTCGCCGACCAGTCGCGCAATTTCGTCATCGCTTTCTTCGCCATGTGGGTGGTGGCGCTGATCCCGCCCAAGCTCTTGATGAAGTGCGCGCCGCCGGCCTACGTGCTGGGCGTGGCGCTGCTGGTGGCCGTGGAGCTGTTCGGCGAAACGAGCAAGGGCGCCACCCGCTGGCTGAACCTGGGCGTCACGCGCATCCAGCCGTCGGAAATGATGAAGATCGCGCTGCCCTTGATGCTGGCCTGGTATTTCCAGCGGCATGAAGGGCAGGTCCGCATCAGGGACTTCCTGTTCGCCGGTCTGCTGCTGGGCGTGCCTTTCCTGCTTATCGTGCGCCAGCCCGACCTGGGCACGGCGCTGTTGGTGTTCGGTGCCGGCTTCTGCGTCATCTACTTCGCGGGGTTGTCCTTCAAGCTGCTGGTGCCGGTGGTTGTGGCGGGCGTTATCGGCGTGGGCGCCCTGGTCAGCTACGAAAACCAGCTATGCCAGCCGGATGTGGACTGGGTCGTCCTGCACGATTACCAGAAGCATCGCGTATGCACCTTGCTGGATCCCAGTTCGGATCCGCTGGGCAAGGGTTTCCATACCATCCAGTCGATGATCGCGGTGGGGTCGGGCGGCCTGTACGGCAAGGGCTACATGAAAGGCACCCAGACGCACCTGGACTTCATCCCCGAGCGCACCACCGACTTCATCTTCGCGGTTTACGCGGAGGAATTCGGCCTGTATGGCGGCGTGCTTATCCTGGTGCTTTATGGATTGCTGATCGCCCGCGGCCTGACCATCGCCACGCGGGCCACCACGCAGTTCGCCCGCCTGCTAAGCGGATCGCTGACGATGATGTTCTTCATCTATGTGTTCGTGAACATCGGGATGGTGACTGGCATCCTGCCCGTGGTGGGCGTGCCCTTGCCGTTCATGAGCTATGGCGGGACCGCCTTGCTGACCGTGGGGGTGGCCTGCGGGATGCTGATGAGCGTGAACCGGCATCGATCGACCAAGACCTAGGGGCCGGTCGCGGCGGCGGGCGCCAGCAGCGCTTCCGGCAAGCCGGCCGCGAACAGGCCGTCCACGAGCTTGCGCACCGGCGCGGGCAGGGCGATGCGGGCGCACGCGTCCGCATCCACCCATTGCCACGGCCGCTCATGTTCGATGCGCGCCTGCGCCACGGCAACGTACCAGGAGCGCACGTGCAGGCGAAAGTGCGTGAACGTATGCGAGAACGCCGCCAGCTCGAACACCGTGTCCGGCGAGGCGCCCAGGGCGGTGCAAGCTGCCCTCGCGTCCAGGCCGGCGTCGAATTCCGGCAGGCTCCACAAGCCCCCCCAGATGCCCGGCGAGGGACGCCGTTCCAGCAGTATCCGGCCATCATGTCCCAGCACCAGCATGCCCGTGCGCCGCTCCGGCGCTACCTTGCGCGCCTTGGGCGTGGGAAGTTCCGCCTGGCGGCCGTCGCGCCGCGCGATACAGGTTTCGCGCACGGGGCAGCGGTCGCACAGCGGCTTGCCGCGCGTGCATATCGTGGCGCCCAGGTCCATCAGGCCCTGGGTATAGGCCGCCATGTCGATGCCGTGCCCGGCACCGTCGGCCAGTTGCGCGTCGGCCAGGGCCCAGAGGCGGATTTCGGTTTCGCGCCGCGCCGGGTCCCCGGCGATGCCGAAATGGCGCGCAAACACGCGCTTGACGTTGCCATCCATGATGGGCGATCGCTCGCCATAGGCAAAGGCCGCGATGGCGGCGGCGGTGGAGCGGCCTATGCCCGGCAGCGCGGCGATGGACGAGGCCTCCGGCGGGAATGACCCGCCCCAATGCTGCACGATGTCCTGCGCGCAGCGATGCAGGTTGCGCGCGCGCGCGTAGTAGCCCAGGCCGGCCCAATAGGGCATGACGGCTTCCTGGTCGGCGGCGGCCAGGGCCGCCAGGTCCGGGAAGCGTTCCAGAAAGCGCTCGTAGTACGGGATGACTGTGCTCACCTGGGTCTGCTGCAGCATGATTTCAGACAGCCAGATGCGGTAGGGATCCCGGGTGTTCTGCCATGGCAGGTCGTGGCGCCCGTGGCGCTGCTGCCAGGTGGCGATTCGGGTTGCGAAGTCCATGGCGCGATTATGGCATCCTCGGGAACACCGATTGCGCGGCCGCATGCCCAGGAGTAAAACACCCGTACAGGCAGGATGGAAAAGCCTGGTTGACTGTTTATGCCGGCCGGTAGGCCTTCACAAGAGGCGATCCCCCGCCCGGCACGAGCGATCCAAGACAAACGGAGACTGCATGAACGCCCCCCTTACGCCGGCGCAGCGCGCCGCGCTCGACTCGGTCCAGCTGGACGACAAATACTCCCTCGAAACGGGCCGTGCCTGGATGAGCGGCATCCACGCCCTGGTGCGCCTGCCCATGATGCAGCGCACGCGCGATGCACGCGCCGGCCTGAATACGGCGGGGTTCATTTCCGGCTATCGCGGCTCGCCCCTGGGCGGCGTGGACCTGAACATGTGGAAGGCGGCCAAGCACCTGAAGGCCCACCACGTCGTATTCCAGCCGGGCGTGAACGAAGACCTTGCCGCCACCGCCGTATGGGGATCGCAGCAGGTCAACCTGTATCCGGGGGCGCGCTACGACGGCGTATTCGGCATGTGGTACGGCAAGGGCCCCGGCGTGGACCGTTGCGGCGACGTATTCAAGCATGCCAACGCCGCCGGGACCTCGCGCCACGGCGGCGTGCTGGTGGTCGCCGGCGACGATCATCCGGCGAAGTCGTCCACGCTGCCGCACCAAAGCGATCATTTGCTCAAGGCCTGCCTGATCCCGGTGCTGTTCCCCTCCACGGTGCAGGAAGTCCTGGATTACGGCCTGCATGGCTGGGCCATGAGCCGCTACGCGGGCGTCTGGGTGGGCATGAAGTGCATTACCGACATCGTCGAGGTTTCGGCATCGGTCGAAGTCGACGCGGACCGTGTAGGCATCGTGTTGCCGCACGACTTCCAGATGCCGCCGGACGGCCTGAATATCCGGCTGCCCGATACGCCGCTGGAACAGGAAGCGCGCCTGCTGGACTTCAAACTGTATGCGGCGCTTGCCTATGCCCGGGCCAACGGCCTGAACCGCGAACTCTGGCAGGTGCCGCAGGAATCGGCCCGCTTCGGCATCATGACGTCGGGCAAGGCATACCTGGATACGCGCCAGGCACTGGCCGACCTGGGGCTGGACGACGAGACGTGCCGCCGCGTCGGCGTGCGCCTGTTCAAGGTGGGCATGGTGTGGCCGCTGGAAGCCACCGGCATGCAGCGCTTCGCCGAAGGCCTGGACGAGATCCTGGTGGTCGAGGAAAAGCGCCAGGTGCTGGAGTACCAGCTGAAAGAGGAACTGTTCGGCTGGATCGGCAGCGGCAAGAAGATTCCGCGCGTGGTCGGCAAGTTCGACGACAAGGACGGCGGCGAATGGGCGGTGCCGCAAGGCAACTGGCTGTTGCCGGCCCACTATGAGTTTTCGCCCGCCATCGTGGCGAAAGCGATCGGCACGCGGCTGTTGAAGTTCGAACTTCCCGCCGATGTGCGCGCCGGCATCGAGGCCCGCCTGGCCTTCATCGATGCGCGCGAACGCGCCCTGTCGCGGCCGCGCGTGGTGGCCGAGCGCAAGCCCTGGTTCTGCTCCGGCTGCCCGCACAATACCTCCACGCGCCTGCCGGAGGGTTCGCGCGGCATGGCCGGCATCGGTTGCCATTACATGGTTCGCTGGATGGACCGCAACACGGATCTCTTCACCCACATGGGCGGCGAGGGCGTGCCGTGGGTGGGCCATGCGCCGTTCACGGATGAAAAACACGTGTTCGCCAATCTGGGCGATGGCACCTACTATCACTCCGGTCTGCTTGCCATCCGCGCCGCAGTCGCCGCCAAGACGCCCATCACGTACAAGATCCTGTTCAACGACGCGGTCGCCATGACGGGTGGCCAGCCGGTGGACGGGCCGATCAGCGTACCGATGATCACGCGCCAGCTGGCCGCCGAGGGCATCGAGAAAATCGTCGTGGTGACGGACGAACCGGAGAAGTACAAGAACATGAGCGGCATGGCGCCGGGCGTGCCGGTCCTGCACCGCAACGAATTGGATAGCGTCCAGCGCGCACTGCGCGACTATCCCGGCGTGTCCATCCTGATCTACGACCAGACCTGTGCGACGGAGAAGCGCCGGCGGCGCAAGCACAACGCCTATCCCGACCCGGCGCGGCGTGTGGTCATCAACGAACGCGTATGCGAAGGCTGCGGCGATTGTTCGGATAAGTCCAATTGCCTGTCGGTGGAGCCGCTGGAAACCGAATTCGGCCGCAAGCGCACGATCAACCAGTCCAGCTGCAACAAGGATTTCTCCTGCCTGAACGGTTTTTGCCCCAGTTTCGTAACGGTGGAAGGCGGCAAGCTGCGCAAGCCCAAGGGCATAGGTACCCAGGAAGCCATCGACGCGACCTTGCCGGAGCCGGAGCAACCGGCTCTCGATCGCCCGTATGGTGTGTTCATCGCGGGGGTGGGCGGTACGGGCGTGGTCACCATAGGCCAGTTGCTGGGCATGGCCGCGCATCTGGAGGGCAAGGGCTGTTCGGTGCTGGACATGGCGGGTCTGGCGCAGAAAGGCGGCGCGGTGCATTCGCACGTCATCCTGGCCCGGTCTCCGGGTCATCTGCTCAACACGCGCGTGGCGATGGGCGAGGCCGACCTGGTGCTGGCCGGAGACCTTGTCGTGGCCAGCAGCCGCGACGCGCTCGCTCGCATGCGGCCGGAACGCACGCGCCTGCTGCTCAATAGCGATGTGGCGCCCACCGCCGCTTTCATTTCCAATCCGGATTGGCGCTTGCCGTCCGATAGCCTGCAGCGCGATATCGATGGCGCCTGCATGCCGGGGCAGGTGGATACGGTCGATGCCGCCGAACTGGCCGTGGGTCTGCTGGGCGACGCTATCTACGCCAATCCCTTGATGATGGGCTATGCCTATCAAAAGGGCTGGATTCCCTTGGCGCGGGAAGCGTTGTTGCGCGCCATCGAACTGAACGGCCAGCAGGTCGAAAACAACAAGGCGGCTTTCGCGTGGGGACGCCGCGCTGCGCAGGACCTGGCCGCGGTCCAGCGGTTGATTGCGCCGGCCGCTGCCGATGCCGGCGATGCGGGCGCCACGGGCGCGGAGATTATCGAGATCCGCCGCGGCGCCGCTCTGGCCGGCGGCGATGGCGGCCAGGCTCGACGCTGGCCGGCGGATCTTGCCTCGCTGGTCGGCCGACGCGAGCGTTTCCTGGCCGACTACCAGAACAAGGCCTACGCGCGCCGCTATGCCGATTTCGTCGAGCAGGTCGCGACGGCCGAACTGGCCGCCATCGGGACCACGCGCCTGGCCCAGGCGGTGGCGCGAAACTACTTCAAGCTGATGGCGTACAAGGACGAATACGAGGTGGCCCGCCTGTACAGCGATGGGGTATTCCTGCGGCGCATCGCCGAGCAATTCGAAGGGGACTGGAAGCTGAATTTCCATCTGGCGCCGCCGGCCTTCTCACGCCGCGATGCCCAAGGCCATCTGGTCAAACGTTCGTTCGGGCCATGGATGATGAAAGCCTTCGGCATGCTGAGCAAGGCGCGCTTCCTGCGCGGCACGCCGCTCGATCCTTTTGGATACACCAAGGAGCGGCGTATGGAACGGGCGCTGGTGGCCGAGTACCGCGACACCATTGCGGCGCTATTGCCTCGGCTCGGCCGCGGCAATCTGGATATCGCCGTGTCGCTCGCCAGCCTGCCCGAAGAGATCCGGGGCTACGGTCACATTAAGGATGCGGCGGTAGAGAGAGCGCAGGCCCGGCGGGCGGAGTTGTTGCAGCGCCTGGCCGGCGGCACGCATTCGAATGCCGGAGGCGCTGCCCGCGCCGCATAGCCATCGCCGATATTTCTCTTTCGAACGACGCGCCGTGCGCGTCGTTTTTTTATGTGCGCTCGGCATGAGCGCACGCCTGGGGGCTCAAGTCCCTCGGTAAGTTGATTACCCCTATGCCGATTGCGTCGGGTCGGGCACACCACTCTGTTCGATCCTGTCGCCGATGGATGCGTACACGGGTCGCAGCCAATGCGGCAGCCCTACGGAGCATACGTCGGGTCGGATATCAAAAGAAAAATCTTCCAGGGAAAGGCGGGCGTCGCTGCGACGCGCCACGATATCCGGCAGGACTTTGCGCCGGCCTCGCCGGCAGCGAAGCGCCGACGGCACAGCCGCGATGTGGCGCACGCTCTAACAGAACCCGGGAGATCTTCGTGAAACTTCAACTTCGAAGTGTTTTATTGGCGCTATTTCTGGCCACACCGTGGGCCCACGCACAGGGAGCGGAGCCGGTGGCGCCACCGGCGACCACGCCCCATACGGCGGCGGACATGACCGCGCTTTATTACAGTACGCCGACGAATTGCGCCTCCGATGGAGGTGCGCAACCGAATGCACCCGCGTATTTATGTTCCGGGCTCCTGCTGCGCTATACCACTCCGGGCCCCAACTATTATTCCTGGAGTCCATCCCCTGTCGACGAGAAGGTCGATGGAGTGTCTTTCTTCTATGTTCGCTCGGACGTGAAAACCACATGGATCCTGGCGCAGAACGGTTTTTCAATATATCCGGTTCTAGGCCCATACAGATACCGAGGCCCCGTGCAAAAGAAGCGGTTGAACCTGGTCTGCGCGTTTCCCGTCGATGGAGGGACAAGTATACGGGGCATGCCTAGCGGCTGCGGCGTATCGGCGCCCGGAGTGACCGGGCCCCTGTGCCAGGGCCTTGGCGTCTACACAGCGGATCAATGGATAAAGTATTACGAGAAAACCGGCGGCTCGATGGAGCTGCAATGTGGCTTTGACGTCAGAGCCGGCGGCACGCCGGCCATGGTCAGTGGCGAGAACGTCAATGCCGCCGATGCATTCATGCAAATGATCTATTCCGTGCAAAAGCTGGGGCCGGTCGGGTTTGCCAACCACACCGAAATTCGAGTGGAGGCTTGGCCTGAGTCCTGGAATGCCGAGGTGCCCATACAGTCTTTCTGGTATATCGGCGTGGACAAAGGTGTGGGATGGACCAACGCGCGCAAGGACCAGACTGACTATTTCAATGCGACCGGCGAATTCGTTCCGATCGTCAAGGTGAAGGTGCCCTTGACTCAGAAAGACGACTATAGCTTCCACTATTACGACGACGACCAGGTGATTCCACCCCCGCCTCCGCCACCTGCGAAGTAACGTCTTATCGATGCAGCGATATATATCGGTGACCGGCGGCCCTTCTTTGAGGCCGCCGGTTTTTTTTGCCTTCCTGGCGCCTGTTCGAAAGCACCGCACGTACAAGTTGACACATAGCTTGTACATCCCCAAGGCCGCATATCAAAAGGAAAAAGCGCTTCGGAAACAGTCGCCATGGCGGCGCCAGGCCAGGATGGCGCGACAGATGTTGGGCTGCGGCTGCGCGGGTTCGGCACTTGTCGTCGCCGCGGCGGCGTTCCAGCGGTTCCTGACCTGACTTGGGAGACTGATATGAAATTCCTTCAATTGGGCAATGCCATGCTTGCCCTGGCATTGCTCGTGGTTACGCCGGGCGCGCACGCGCAGGATAAATCGAGTGCGGACGCACGTGCAACAGTGCGGGATGGAAGTTCCCACACGGCCTCGGACATGACCGCTCTTTATTATGACGACGGAAACACCACGCATTGCGGCAAAGGTCCGAGCGGGGACGCGCTACCCGCATTTTACTGCTCGGGCATCATCATACGCGCGGCCGTGTCCGGCCCCGGTTATAACTCCTGGGATGCGCCACCGAACGATGTGGCCGCGGATGGAATATCTTTCTCCTATCTTCGGAAGGATTCGAAATTCGCCGGATTGGTAAAGGGCGAGGGGAGCGGATACACCTTATATCCGGCGATGGGGAAATATAAATATAAGGGCAGGGGAAAGGAGGAAGTGCAGGTCGTATGCGCCTTTCCGCTGGATGGATGGACCGAAGAGCGGGGTGCCCCTAACGGATGCGGCAAGCCGACCAACCAAACCGACCACGGCAAGGCCGGACGTCTCTGCGACGAGCAGAAGATCACCACGGCCGAGGAATGGTACAAGCATTACAAGGCGTCAACGTACCAAAACCCGAAGTTGTATCAGTGCGGATTCGATGTGCGGCCGACGGCACCTGGCGCCGCCAAGGCGTTTATGCAGATGATCGACGCCATGAAACTGCTGGGTTCCACCTCGTTTTACGAGCATAACGAGCTCAGGATTAAAGTGTCGGGCGAGGATTGGGGCAGGAAGCTGCCCATTCAATCCTTCTTCTATATCGGTCACGATAAAGGCAAAGAGTGGGCGGCCGCGCGGGCGGACCAGAAGGCTTACTACGATAAGTACAAGGAATTTATCCCCGTCATAAAGATAAATACGCCGGCGAACCAGAGCGATAACTACAGCTTCCACTATTACAAAGACGACCAGGTTGTTTCTCCGCCTTCTTCCTGATAGGGAATGTGCGGCGGCGCGGCCTGCAGCCTGCTCGTAGGCCGAGGCACGCCCAGGAAACTGGATGCAGCCTTGCGTCCAGTGCATCGGGCGTGCGCAAACATCCCAGTATTTAAGCCTTTGGGGGCTTCATGAAACTCCATTCGGGTATTGCTTTTGCTGCCTTGCTCTTGCTTGCAGCCGCGCCGTGGGCGCATGCACAGGACAAAGGGCCTGCCATAACCCAGCCTAGGGTGAAGGACTCCGAGCATACGGCGTCCGATATGACGGAGCTCTATTACAACGACGACAATCTGACGGATTGCGGGAAGCTCGGCAAGACGACGCTACCGGCGTTTTTCTGCACGGGTATCATCATACGGGCAGCCACGCCGGGCCAGAACTATAACTCCTGGGATGTCTCGCCGGAAGACGTCACGACTGGCGGAGTCTCGTTTTCGTATATCCGTAAAGACTCGATATTCCAAAGTATGCCAGTCGGGAAGGCCAGCGGATTCACGCTCTATCCGACTATTGGCGAATATAAGTATCAAGGCCCCGATAGAAAAACCAAGTTAAATGTAATATGCGCTTTCCCCATTGACGGATGGACGGACTACCGCGGTGCACCCATCGGGTGCGGCCGGCCGACCACCGGGGAATCCGATGGCGGGGCGGCCGGGGACTTATGCCAGATACAGAACATCACCACGGCGGAGCAGTGGTACAAACATTATCAAGCATCAACCTACCACAATCCGAAGCTGTATCAATGCGGCTTCGACGTGGCTACTTCGGCGCAGTATGACATTGCCGACGCATTCAACCAGATGATCGCCGCGATGGGACTGCTGGGCAGTGCTGCTTTCGCCGATCATAATGAGTTGCGGATCCAGCAATGGAAGGGAACCGCCCCTGAAGCATTACCCATTCAGTCTTTCTTCTATGTCGGCGCCCAGCAGAGTGCGGGATGGAACTACGCCCGGAAAGACCAGACGGATTACTTCAACGTGACTGGGGAGTTCGTTCCGGTCATACAGATAACCCTGCCAGCGAACCAGAATGGGCACTTCAAGTTCAACTTCAATAAAACTGATCAGGCTGTCTCTGCCCAATAATGCAGGCGCTTTGCCGACGCGGTATTTGCGTGCCAGCCGGAAAATGTAGCAGGCGGCCACCTGCTGGAGTATTGCCGCGGCGCGGCGCATTCAGCCCATGTCATAAATACGCTGACACAAAATATTATGGCCGCGGCCTCGTGTCGGCTGCGGCCCGTGCGCAAACTATGGATGACGGCGGGAAGCCGCTGCTTCTTTCGCATGCACGGAAGCAATGCTGCCCGGGAAATACAGTTCCGCCGGATGTCTGAAATCAGATTGACCGGTCATGAAAACCGGAGTTCCAGATTGCTTCATGACCTGATCCGGAGTTATCGATGAGCGACCTTCAGTATGGCGATACGTTCCAGCTTCAGGGTCTTGGCTACCAGCCCAGCATTACCCTGCCGCCTGCCGGCGGGTATCTTACTTTCGACGGGGCGGGGAAAGCGGTAACAACCGTGGGTCCGGAGGCGACCTGGAAATTCGAATCCGTGGACGGCAAAGGGAAAGGCTACGTGATGGTCGGGGACACCGTCAGGATTGTGGGTGTTTCGCCGAAATCCGTGGCCGGCAAGGAGCTTCAGTGCGTGAAGGAGTCAAACACGCAAGCCCACGCCGGCAACCAACCAGGAGATCTCAGCCTGACGTGGATAATCTACGCTGTGGCTAACGCGGCTATCGCAGGCGGGCCGACCCCCCAGGCCATTCCCATCGAGAATTCCTTTTTGTGCTTCTCCAGCAGTCTCGCGGGAAAGCCAGTACCGGCGGCGGGCCAAGACGCCATAGGCGAGTTTCTGTGCATTCAGAATATCAGCGCTGCCCAAGATATTCAGGGCGGGTTGTATATGGTCCACACGCGGCAAGCCTTGAACGCAGGCTTGGGAGGCGACCCATGGTGGAAGCTTGTTGCAGTTCAACAGAGTTCCGCGCCATTGCCCCCATTGACGACTGGCCAGAAGTGCTGCTTCAACGTTCCGGACCACCAGCTCTTCACTGTTTCATTCGTCAACAAGGAAACATCGGCCAAGACGATAAAGGTGAGTATCACCGGGCAGATGCCCGTCAATATCCCGGTCCCTGAGGGCCATAGCACAGGGTCCAGGAACCTGGTCGCAGGGCCGGGGACCCCGGAGAACCAGGTATGCATCGAGGTCTTGAACAGTCAATCTGCCTCGATGTTCCTGGGCTGGACGTCTCCGGTTCTCAAGGACGGCCGCTATTCCTTCCAGATCGGTGCGGAAACCCCACCGGACACGGGTCTCGATGACATCGTCGTCACGGTGTCGTGGGAAGCAAGCCAATCGGCGGGTTCGGCGGGCTGATCGTTACGCCGGCATCGTCGGCGCGGGGAAACTGCCCACGCGTGGAAGTTTTCACAAAAGTCGGAGATCAACATGGCTGATGTTCAGTACGGCGAATCGATATACCTGCAGTGCCTGGGTTATCAAACGTCCATCGCCGCGCCGCCGATCGGCGGGTACCTCGCTTTCGACAAGGCGGGACAGGCAGTAACGACCGCAACACCGGTTGGTGCCTGGAAATTCGTGTCGCCGCTGGACAAGCCCAAGACCGGCGACGTGCAGGTGGGAGATACGGTCAATGTCGTATATACAGGGCCGAAGGCCTACCAGGCGCCCAGCCTGCTTCAATGCCAAAGGGAGTCGAACGCCATCGCGAAGAACGGTTCCGATCCCTCGACGAATCCAGACGTAGAGTGGCTCATCTTCATGGCGCAGCAACAGCCTTCGACTTCCGGCCCCATTCCGGAAGGTGTTTATTTTTGTTTTTCCAGCAGCCTGGCTGGAACGCCGGTTCCTATGTACGGCAATTACGCCGGCGAGTTTCTCGTCATCAACGCCCTCCCGGCCCAGGGTGCCCCAGGTCCGCTCGGCGATGCGAAGGTGCAGTACATGGTCGGCTCGCGGCAGGGGTTGGATGCGCACGTGGGCGGAGACGTTTGGTGGAAGGCCATTTCCGTCGCTGCCGCTAACGCGCCGCCGCCCCCGCCGCCGTTGACGACCGGACAGAAATGCTGCTTCAACGTTCCGGACCATGCGTTCTTCACCGTCGCATTCGTCAACAAGGAAACATCGGCCAAAACGATAAACGTGACTATCACCGGCCAGATGCCCGTCAATATCCCGGTCCCGGCCGGCCATAGCACGGGATCCAGGAACCTGATCGCGGGGCCGGGCAACCCGCTGAACCAGATATGCATCGAGGTCGACAACAGCCAATCGACCCCGATGTTGCTGGGCTGGCGGCCCCCCGTTCTCGCGGACGGCCGTTATTCCATTCAGATCGGTGGGGAGAACCCGCCGGACACGGGTTTCGATGACATCGTTGTCACGGTGTCCTGGGCGGCAAGCTGAGGCCGCGAAGGCAGCCGTGGGGCGGCTGCCGCTTCAGGGAGTGGCGGCGCGCCGCGCGGTGCGGCCGGGCATGTTGAAAAGCTCCAGGCGGGGCTTGGCGGCGGTTTTTTCCTTTAGTGTCTGTACGACGGCGACCTCGCGCTTCGCGATGATCTCCGTGGCCCGGGTCTTGGTGGTCATCTTGCGCACCATGACGCGGCCATCGTGGGGAAAGAAACTGATGCGGCGCGCGTAGACATCGCCCAGGTCCTTGGCCAGCACGGGGATGTTTTCCATCGCCAGATAATTCAATACGAACTGGCCATTTCGCTCGCCGATGTTCATCTGCTGCATGGCCTCCAGCACCGCGCCGCCGCCGAAGACCTTGGCCTGCAGCCGCTCGCGCGCGGCGCCCGCCTTCAGGACTTCGTTGATCAGCACTTCCATGGCGAAGGCGCCGTAGCGCATGGTGGCCGAGGCGGGCGATTGGCTGTCGCCTTCCGGCAACATGAAGTGGTTCATGCCCCCCACGCCGGTTTGCGGGTCGCGGATACAGGCGGCCACGCAGGATCCGAGTACCGTGGTGATCATCAGGTCGTCGCCTGTCACGTAGTACTCATTGGGCAGCACTTTGACTGCCTGATAGTTGAAGGCACTATCAAAATAGTGGCGCGTCGCGCGGGCGTCACGGGCAGACATGGCGGGTCAGGCTTCTAGAGGGCGATAGGGCGGAGTGCCGATATTACTAAATTTGTCTGAAGGTTCAGCTTTATTTCTTTCTTTGAGAAGATATCCGCCACGGAAGGGTCCCCCCGCGGAGGCCGCTGGGGCGGTACGCCGGCGGATGGCGCCCTTGCGCACCCGCCCTGCGCCCCTAGGAGCGCCAGCCGGCAACCGTTCCACTATTCCACGGAAGCGGCGGCCCGATTTGGTCGATTAAGCGGGCTAAAAGCGGGTACTGCGGGTGACTGACCAGCGCGCGGACAACGCCGCCAGCACGGCAGCCCCCACCACGGCCACGGCCAGCCATGGGGTTTCCGGCAGGTGCAGGGCGAAATCGGCCCCGTAGCTGTGCGCCAACGTCGCCAGGGCGTCGTTCAAAGGCGCCAGCGCCAGTACCGCGATCAGTATGCCCACCAGAGAGGCCAGGGCCCCGGAGAGCGCGCCCAGGTAGAGGAAGGGGCGGCGGACGAAGGATTCGGTCGCCCCCACCAGGCGTGCCACCGCGATTTCCTCGCGTTGGGTCAGCGCCTGCATCCGCACCGTATTGAAAACCGTCGCCAGGACGACGACGGCCACGCAGGCGGCCAGGAATACCAGGCCGATGCGCCCGAACCGCAGCAAGGCTTCCATGCGCTGGACCCAGTCGCTGTCCAGCTGGACCTGGTCGACCTGGTCCAGGGCTTTCCAGGCCTGCGCCAGGCGGGCCGCCCGTCCCGCGAGATCGTCGCCGTCGCGCAGGGTAGCGACGACCGCGTCGGGCAGCGGATTGCCGGGCAGCACGGCCAGGGCCTCCGCCCAGCTGGGATTGCGCCGCAGGGCGGCCAGGGCCGCCTCCCGGCCCACGGTGCGGACGTCGCGCACCTGGTCGCTGTAATCCTTGCGGATGCGGTCCGCCACCGCCTGGGCCGCGCCGTCTGGAGCGCCCACTTTCATGAAAACGGTCAGTTCCGGCGTGACCGACAACTGGCGGGCGACCGGCTGGACCGACACCAGGATCGCCGCGCCCAGCACGGGCAGCGCCAGCGCCAGCGACATGACCATCAGGTTGGCCAGCGAGGAGAACGGTTGGGCCAGCATGCGCCGCAGGGTGATGCCCAGGGCATAGCGATGTTGCCGCAGCCATGCGTTCATGCTTGCCCCTCCTTGGACAGGTCGGCGAAGCGGCCCGGTTCGATGCGCAGGACGCGCTGGGCATAATGCGCCATCAGTTCCTGGTCGTGGGAGGCGATCAGCGTCGTGACGCCGACGCGGTTGAAGTCGCGAAACACGTTCATGATGCGTAGCGCGCTTTCGTGGTCCAGGTTGGCGGTCGGTTCGTCGGCGATCAGGATGGCGGGGCGATTGACGATGGCGCGCGCGATGGCCAGGCGCTGCTGTTCGCCACCCGATAGTTCGATGGGATTCAGGGTTTCCTTGCCGGACAGGCCCACTTTGTCGAGGGCGGCCCGGGCGCGCGCGGCGGCCGAGTCCCACGGCTGGCCGATCACCGCCAGCGGCAGCATGACGTTTTCGAAGGCATTGCGGTCATAGAGCAGGTGCGTGTCCTGCAGGATGACGCCGACCGCGCGCCGCAGGTAAGGGCGCGCGCGCTGTGGCAGCTTGTCCAGCCGCTGTCCGTTCACCTGGATGGATCCCCGGCTGGGCGGCTCCAGCCCGCCGATCAGTTTCAGCAGGGTGGATTTGCCGGCGCCCGACGGCCCCGATACGAAAACGAACTCGCCCGCGGTGATGCGGAAGTTGATGTCGGCCAGGATGTTGCGGCCGCGTCCATACGATTTGAAAACGTGCTGGAATTCGATCATGGCGGATAGGCGGATGAAGCCGCAATAGTACCGTGTGAAGCGCGGTGCCACGCGCGCGGAATATCCCGCGCGCCGTTGTGCCGTCATATGATACGTCCCTTATATTGCCGGCGCGGGCCGCAGGGATTTCCCCCATGTCCCTGGTTTTTGCGCGGGGCTACCATGCGCCGCAGTAAAGGGTGATGCGCGCACTGCCGGCGCGAGGCTCCTGCCGGGTGGACAGCCCCCATGGTGCGCCCTTGCCCCGCCTTCGATCCACTTCGCAATGGAGACCACCATGAAGACCTGGAAAACGGCCGCGCTGGGCGCCGCCTTGCTGGCCCTGTCTGGCGCGGCCCACGCCGGCGCGACCTTCGACAACGTCAAGAAAAAGGGTTTCGTCCAGTGCGGCGTCTCGACCGGCGTGCCGGGCTTTTCCGCCGCCGACAGCAAGGGCGAATGGAAGGGGCTGGACGTGGATATGTGCCGCGCCATTGCGGCAACCATGTTCAACGATGCGAGCAAGTTCAAGGTCACGCCGTTGAACACCCAGCAGCGCTTTACCGCGCTGCAGTCCGGCGAGATCGATGTCCTGACGCGCAACACGACGGAAACCCTGACGCGCGACACGACCCTCGGGCTGATCGGCACCGGCGTCAATTATTACGACAGCCAGGGCGTGATGGTTCCCAAGGAGCTGGGGGTCAAGAGCGCCAAGGAATTGAAGGGCGCGACGGTCTGTGTGCAACCCGGCACCACTACCGAATTGAACCTGGCCGACTGGTTCCGCGCCAACAAGATCGACTTCAAGCCGGTCGTCATCGAAAAATACGATGAGATCGTGCGGGCGTTTTCGGCCGGTCGCTGCGATGCCTTCACCACCGACAAGTCGCAGCTCGCCTCTACGCGCACCACGCTGGAGAAACCGGAAAAGTACGTCATCCTGCCGGAGGACTTCTCCAAGGAGCCGCTCGGCCCCATGGTGCGGCAGGACGATGTCCAGTGGTTCAACGTGGTGCGCTGGGCCCTGAACGCCATGCTGGAAGCCGAGGAATACGGCGTCAAGTCGGATAACGTCGAGGCGATGCTGAAAAGCACCAATCCCAATGTGCAGCGCATCCTGGGCGTGACGCCGGGCATGGGCAAGAACCTCGGCGTGGACGACAAATGGGCCTACAACATCATCAAGCAGGTCGGCAATTACGGTGAAAGCTTCGAACGCAATCTCGGGCAGGACAGCCCGATGAAGCTGCCTCGCGGCCTGAACGCCCAATGGAAGCAGGGCGGCCTGATGTACGGTTGGCCCATCCGTTGATCACCCGTGAGCCGGGCGCGCGCGCGGGTCGGCGCCGCGCCGCATTTCGCCGCGTGGCATGGTGTATGGTGGTGACATGACCCCCGCTCCGAAATCGCCTCCGACGGCGGCACCCGTCCGCAAGCTGTCCTGGAACGATCCGGGGGTGCGCGCCATCGTGTACCAGGTCATCGCCGTGTCGGCCGTGGCCTGGCTCGTATGGTTCCTCGTATCGAATACGCTGAACAATCTCTCGTCGCGCCATATTTCGACCGGCTTCGGTTTCCTGGGGCGGGAGGCCGGTTTTGCCATCGGCGAGACGCCGATCTCCTACAACCCGACCGATACCTACGGCCGCGCCATCGTCGTGGGGCTGATCAACACCTTGCGAGCGGCGGTGATCGGGATCGTGCTGGCGACTGTCATCGGCACGCTGATCGGTATCGCGCGCCTGTCGCGCAATTGGTTGATCGCCAAGCTGGCGTCGATCTACGTCGAAGTCATGCGCAATATTCCGCTGCTGCTGCAGCTGTTCTTCTGGTATGCGCTGATCACCGAAAATATGCCGGGGCCGCGCCAGGCGCATCAGCCGCTGCCCGGGGTCTTCATTTCCAACCGCGGGTTGAAACTGCCGACGCTGCAGGGCGATGCCCTGGACTGGATGCTCGGCGGCCTGGGGCTGGCGATCGCCGCCATCCTGTTGCTGGCGCACTGGGGCAATAAGCGGCGCGAAGCGACGGGCCGCATTTTCCCGCTGGCGCGCTGGGCGCTGGCGCTTCTGATCCTGTTGCCCGTGCTGGGATGGCTGATCAGCGGCGCGTCGCTCAAGCTGGATGTCCCGGTGCTGCGCGGCTTCAATTTCGCCGGCGGCATGACCTTGTCTCCGGAATTCGCGGCGCTGCTGGCAGGGCTGGTCAGCTATACGGCGGCCTTCGTCGCCGAAGTCGTGCGGTCGGGCGTGCAGGCGGTGAACATCGGCCAATGGGAACCCGCCGGTTCGCTGGGACTGCGCCGCGGCCTGGTGCTGCGGCTGGTGGTCCTGCCGCAGGCGCTGCGCGTCATCATCCCGCCGATGACCAGTCAATACCTGAACCTGACCAAGAACAGCTCGCTGGCGGTCGCGATCGGCTACCCCGATATCGTATCCGTCGTGAATACCACGTTGAACCAGACCGGCCAGGCCATCGAAGGCATCCTGATCATCATGGGCGCCTACCTGACCGTCAGCCTGTCGATTTCCGTCCTGATGAACTGGTACAACAAGCGCATTGCGCTGGTGGAGCGCTAGATGAACGCGTCCGGCCAGCCGCCCCGCCAGGAAGACGTCGATCCGCGCAGCGTGTCGCTGGCCTCGATCGAAGGGTTGCCGTCACCGGTCCCCGGTGGGCCGGCCGGCGAGGCCTCGCCCGCCGTGGATGCCTTGCCGCCGCCGGCAAGCCAGACCGGCCCGATAGGCTGGCTGCGATCGCGGCTGTTTTCCTCGCCCCTGAACATCCTGCTGACGGTGCTGATCGTCTGGGTCCTGCTGCTGGCAGTCCCGGCCCTGCTGGAATGGCTGCTGGTCAAGGCGAACTTCTCGGCAACGACCGCGCAGGAGTGCCGTGCGTCCGGTGGCGCGTGCTGGGCCTTCATCCGGGAAAAGCACCGGCTGATTCTGTTCGGCACCTATCCTTACGACGAGCAGTGGCGTCCGCTGCTCGCCACCATCGTCCTGATCGCGATCATTATCTGCAGCGGCATCCGGCGTTTCTGGACGCCGATGCTGGGCGTGTGGTGGGCCGTCAGCCTGGCGGCGGTGGCGCTGCTGATGTGGGGCGGCGTGTTCGGCCTGACCTACGTGGAAAACGAGCGCTGGGGCGGCCTGCCGCTGACACTGATACTCGCCACTTTCGGTATCGCCTTCGCGTTTCCGTTCGGCGTGCTGCTGGCGCTGGGGCGGCGGTCGCGGCTGCCCGCCATCAAGGCGCTGTGCGTGGTGTACATCGAACTGATACGTGGCGTGCCGCTGATAAGCCTGCTGTTCATGTCCTCGGTCATGCTGCCGCTGTTCCTGCCGGAAGGCTTTTCCATCGACAAGCTGCTGCGCGCCCAGATCGCCATCATCATGTTCGCCGCGGCCTATATCGCGGAAACCGTGCGAGGCGGCCTGCAGGCGATCCCGAAGGGCCAGTACGAAGGCGCGGCTTCGCTGGGCTTGAGCTATTGGCAGCAGATGCGCAAGATCATCCTGCCGCAGGCATTGCGCATCGTGATCCCGCCGCTGGTAAGCATTTTCATTTCCCTGTTCAAGGACACGTCGCTGGTGGTCATCATCGGCATCTTCGACCTGACGCTGGCGGCCAAGGCCGCGCTGTCCGACGCCGCCTGGCGCGGATTCGGCGTCGAGGCCTATCTGTTCATCGCATTCATCTACTTTATTTTCTGCTTCTCGATGTCCAAGTACAGCCAAGCGCTGGAGCGCAGGCTGGCCAAGGGTTATCAACGATAGGACCGCGACCCGCCCGGATCGAAGTCCGGAGCGGCGCCAGAGGCAAGGGAGCGCCCGCATGGCCGACGCTATTATCCGTATGCAGGATGTGAACAAGTGGTACGGGCAGTTCCACGTCCTGCGCAATATCAACCTGGACGTCGCGCCGGGCGAGCGCATCGTCATCTGCGGTCCATCGGGATCGGGCAAGTCGACCCTGATCCGCTGCGTCAACCGGCTGGAAGAGCATCAACAGGGCCATATCCTCGTCAGCGGCACCGAACTCACCAACGACCTCAAGCATATCGAAATCATCCGCCGCGAAGTCGGCATGGTCTTCCAGCATTTCAATCTGTTCCCGCACCTGAGCGTCCTGGAGAACCTGACGCTGGGGCCCATGTGGGTGCTGAAGAAACCGCGCGCCGAGGCGGAAGCCACCGCGCTGAAGTTCCTGGAGCGCGTGCGCATCCCGGAGCAGGCCAACAAGTTTCCGGGCCAGTTGTCCGGCGGCCAGCAGCAGCGCGTGGCGATCGCCCGTTCGCTGTGCATGAACCCGAAGATCATGCTGTTCGACGAACCGACCTCGGCGCTGGACCCGGAGATGGTCAAGGAAGTGCTGGACGTGATGGTCAAGCTGGCCGAGGAAAGCGGCGTGACCATGCTGTGCGTGACCCACGAGATGGGCTTTGCACGCAAGGTCGCCGATCGCGTGATCTTCATGGATCGCGGCGAGATCATCGAGCAGAACACGCCGGACGAATTCTTCGATCATCCGCAAAACGAGCGGACGAAACTCTTTCTTAGCCAGATCCTGCACTGACCCCTCCGGGGTGCATGCCGGTGGCGGCGGCGAAGGCCGCGACAGCGCCGCACGCCGACGCCGTCGCGCGTCCGGCGGTGCAAGACCGCCAGATGCTAGCGCGCGCCGGCCTGCCGGGCGCGCTGGCGATGCGCGGCGACCTTGGCGCGATTGCCGCACACGGCGGTGCTGCACCATCTGCGGCGATGGCCGCGCGTGTGATCGGCGAACAGCAGGGTGCAACGGGCGCCCTCGCAGTGCTTCACGTACGTGAAATCCTCGCTGGCGACGAAGCGCGCGAGCGCCTCGCCGATGGGCAGCAGCAGCGATTCCGGCGAACGCCAGCGGCGCGTGACCTGTAGTCGCAACACGCCGCTCGCCGCGGCGTCCGCATCGTCAGTCGCGGCTGCCACGGTGCTGCCAACAACCACCTGCGTATAGCTTTCGTCGCGCTCCAGCAGACGATTCAGCGGTTGCAACGCCTGCAGGGCGTCCTGCGTAAGCGTGCGGCCCATGTGTTGCCGTACGAACTCCCTGAACCATTCCCGTAAGGCCCGGGCCTGGGCGGCGACGCCGTCCAGTTCGCCCGGCATGGCGCGCGCGCGCAGCGCCAGCAGCTCGTCGGCCGGTACCAGGCCGGCCTGTTCGAGCCAGGCAAGCAATCCTTCTCCGCTATCGATCCAGTCGATCGTTGTATCGACCGGCGTGGCGATCGAGTTCAGGAAATCCAGCGCCTTTGCGTCGGCGATGAAGATCGCCGGCAGGTGGTTGTGCCCGTGCATTCGTGTGTCCTTTGCCGCCCTGTCTGGCGGCCGGATGCGGTAACTCATTAAAAAGCTGTTGACAGGTTATCATCACCGAAAGTAACCTTGCAACAGCTCGTAGATAAGTTACGCGGGGACCGGTCGAGCAGCGAAGGTCGGACAGGGTGGACAGCGCGCCTCTTTGCCCGGATTCATTGGCTTGTACGCGAGGATCTCGCCGGTTTGAAAGGGGGTGGTATGTAGCTGGCCCGCTGGCCGATCCGCCACGGAAGCTGCCGGCGGGATCCGCTGGACAACTTTGATTGTGTAACCGATTTAATATGACTGGATAGGTTTTAGATTCGCCGCCAAGCCGGCGCGACCGTTCCGCAATCCATCGACCGAAGGAGAATGCCATGACCACGACTTATCGCCGCACCCAGGCCGGTGGCCTGAATGTGTTCTATCGCGAGGCGGGCACGCCGGGCGCGCCCAAGCTGCTGCTGCTGCACGGCTTTCCCACGTCCAGCCATATGTTCCGCGACCTGATTCCTTTACTGGCGAGGGATTTCCACATCGTCGCGCCCGATTTGCCGGGTTTCGGCCAGACCGACATGCCGCCGCGCGAGGTCTTCGATTACACCTTCGACAACTTCGCGCGTGTGATCGAAGCCTTCACCGAGGCGGTCGGCTTCGATCGCTATGCAATGTACGTATTCGACTATGGCGCACCGACCGGCTTTCGCCTCGCGTTGCGTCACCCGGAACGCATCCGCGCCATCATCACGCAGAACGGCAACGCCTATGAAGAAGGCTTGAGCGAAGGCTGGAATCCGATCCAGGCGTACTGGCGCGATCCTTCGCCGCAGAATCGCCAGGCCTTGCGCGCGCTGCTGGCACCGGAAACCACGCTGTGGCAATACACGCATGGGGTCGCCGATCCGGCCGCGGTATCGCCGGATGGCTATAGCCTGGACGATCATTACCTCGCGCGGCCGGGCGCCGACGAAATCCAGCTGGACATCTTCGGCGATTACAAGACCAACGTCGCCCTGTATCCCGAATTCCAGGCGTACTTCCGCCGTCACCAGCCGCCGCTGCTGGCGGTGTGGGGCAGGAACGACCCCTTCTTCCTGCCGCCCGGCGCCGACGCCTTCAAGCACGACATCCCTGCGGCCACGGTGCGGTTTTTCGATACGGGGCACTTCGCCCTCGAAACGCACGCCAGCGAGATCGCCGGCGAGATCCGCGCGTTCCTGCATTCCCTCGCGTGAAAACGACCGGCCGTCGCCGACGGCCGGCGCGGACTCATTCCCGCGGGCCGGTCAGGCCGGTCGTGGGACCTTCATGATCGGAGATCAACAATGCGAGCAATCGTTCTCGAAAAATTCGGCGGCCTGAATAGTCTCGTCTATAAGGACATCCCGGAGCCCGAGCCCAAAGACGGCCATGTGGTCATCGAGATCAAGGCCTTCGGCATCAACCATGCGGAAATGCATATGCGGCGCGGCGAATGGGCCGAGGCCGCGCCCGTCAGCGGCATCGAATGCGTGGGTGTGGTGAAGTCCTGCCCCGGCGGGGAATTCCCGGTGGGGGCGAAGGTGGCGGCGTTGATGGGCGGCCTGGGCCGCACCATCAACGGCAGCTACGCCGAGTACACACGGGCGCCCGTCTCCAACGTTGCGCCGATCGACGCCGACCTGCCGTGGGACGTGCTGGCCGCGATCCCGGAAACCTATGCAACCGCATGGACCTGTCTGTTTCGCAACCTGGATCTGCGGGACGGCCAGACGGTCGTGATACGCGGCGCGACCTCGGCCTTCGGCCAGGCCGCGGTGAAGCTGGCGGTCAACGCAGGCGCGCGCGTTATCGCGACGACGCGCAATCCCAAGCGCTTCGAGATGCTGCAGGCGCTGAGAGCCGTGCGGGTCGAACAGGAAGGACCGGACCTGTCCAGGCGCATCGCCGAAGCCGGGCAGCTGGACGCGGTGCTGGATCTGGTGGGCAACAGCACCATCCTGGATTCGCTGGCGATGCTGCGCCGCGGTGGCAAGGCGTGCCTGGCGGGTTGGCTGGGTGGCCTGGCGCCCATCGCGGATTTCAATCCCCTGCTGCAAATGGCGAGCGGCGTGTACCTGACGTTCTTCGGCAGTTTCGTGTTCGGCACGCCGGGATTCCCGCTGTCGGATGTGCCCTTGCGGGACATCGCCAGGGACGTCGCGGCGGGGCGCCTGCAAGTGCAGCCGTCGCGCGTATTCGGTTTCGAGGAAATCCATGAGGCCCATCGGGTGATGGAAGCCAATGAAGCCGCGGGAAAGATGGTTGTGGTGCACCGCTAGAGCGAGCCGAGGAGAACGGAAATGGAAATGCATAAATCAGTGGCGATTGTGACGGGCGCCAGCCAGGGGATCGGGCGGGCGACCGCGCTGCGTCTGGCGCGAGATTTCGACGCCGTTGCGCTGGTTGCACGCAACCGCGCCAACCTGGACGACACCGCCGCGGCGGTGCGTGCGGCCGGGGCCGAGGCCCTGGTTATCGGCGCCGACCTGGCGGACCCGTCCGCGCCCGCCGTCGTGGTCGATGCTACGGTGACGGCGTTCGGCGGTGTCGACGCGCTGCTGAATATCGCGGGCGCGGTGCCTCAAATCGATCTGTTCGAGATGTCCGACCGGCAATGGGATGACGGCATGGCCTTGAAGCTGCATGGCGCGCGTCGGCTGACCATCGCCGCCTGGCCGCATCTGCGGACGTCGAAAGGGGCGGTGGTCCTGATGTCGGGAAATACCGCCGAACAACCGAAAGCCCCGTCCGCGGCGGTCGGGGCCATCAACGCGGCGATCGCGGCGCTGGCCAAGGCCTTCGCCGATCGCGGGATCGCGGATGGCGTGCAGGTCAACAGTGTCCTGCCGGGAGCCGTGATGACGGCGCGCCGGCGCGCCTTCCTGGAGCAATCGGCGCCACGGCGGAACATGACGCTGGAGCAAGCGATGGCGAGCTTTCCGCGGGAGGCGGGGATCGCGCGGTATGGCCAGGCCGAAGAGATCGCCGAATTGATGGCGTTCCTGGTCTCGCCGGGTGCGCGCTGGCTGACGGGTGCGGCATTGCGCATGGACGGCGGGGAAGTCCGGACGGTATGACGCCCCGGGGACGTGCCATGGGAGCCCGGCGATAGGGCGCTCGTACCGGGGTCTGGGCGGCCAGATCGGCCTTGTTCCTCAAATAGCGCGGGTGGCTTCTCAGTTATGCTACTGGCTATTTCAAAACATATGAGGGAGGAGAGCATGTCCCCGAATTTACTCAACCGCCTGGCCCGCATGCTGGCGTGCGGTGCGGTCGCGCTGGCAGCCGTGGCGCCTGTCGCCGGCCATGCCGCCGACAACTATCCCAGCAAGCCCCTGCGCTTCATCGTTCCCTATCCCCCTGGCGGTCCGCTGGATACGATGGCCCGCATGCTGGCCGAGAAAGTACGCGGGGACCTGGGCCAACCGGTCATCGTGGAAAACCGCGCCGGCGCGGGCGGCAATATCGGCGCCGACCTGGCGGCCAAGGCGCAGCCGGACGGCTATACGCTGGTGATGGGCGCGGTGGCCACGCATGCCATCAATCCCTGGCTGTTCAAGAACCTGCCCTACGACCCGATCAAGGACTTCGCGCCGGTGACGATCGTGGCGTCGGTGCCCAATGTGCTGGTCGTCAATGTCGACTTCGCCAAGAAGAACCACATCAACAGCGTGGGCGACCTGATTGCCTATGCCAAGGCCAACCCCGGCAAGCTGAACTACGGTTCGGGCGGCAACGGCAGCGCGGGACACTTGGCCGGCGAACTGCTGAAGGCACGTACGGGCGTCAGTATCGAGCACATCCCCTATCAGGGCGCGTCCCCGGCGCAACTGGCGTTGCTGTCGGGCCAGTCGGACTTCATGTTCGATAACCTGGCGGCGTCCGCCCCCCTGATCAAGGACGGCAAAGTGAAGGCGCTGGCCGTGACGACCAAGGAACGTTCTTCGCTGCTTCCCGACGTCCCGACCGTCGAGCAATCCGGCGTCAAGGATTTCGACCTGGGCACGTGGTTCGGCGTCTTTACCACGGGCGGCACGCCGCCCGCGGTGGTCGACAAGTTGAACAAGGCATACAGCGCGGCGCTGATGCAGCCGGATGTACGCCAGCGCCTGCTGACCATGGGCTCCGAGGTCAAGCCCATGTCGCCCGCACAGTTCGCCGACTTCGTGCGCAACGAGATGAACAAGTACAAGGAAATCGTCAAGGTTTCGGGCGCCAGCACGAACTGAACGACGACCGTTGCGCGTCCCGGGCGATCCCGCCCGGGCGCGTCATGGGCATGCGGCGCCGCGCCGCGTGCCACCCGCCCGCTATGCGACGAAGTCCGGCTGCCTGGCCGGGGCCGCGCGCTGGAAGGCCGGCTGCGCGTCGCAATGCGCGTAGACCGCCATGGCGCGCGGATAAGCCGACATATCGCAGCCCATGCGTTGCGCGTTGGCGATCTGCGGCACCAGGCAGACATCGGCCAGGGTGGGCGCTTCGCCGAAGCAGTAGGGGCCTTGCCCGTGACGGGCCAGCAGCGCTTCCACCGCCCGCATGCCGTCCGCCACCCAGTGCCGGTACCAGGCATCCTTCTGTTGCGCCGACACGCCCAGCACGTCGGTGAGATAGCGCAGGATGCGCAGGTTGTTGACCGGATGGATATCGCAGGCGATGACGCTGCTCAATTCCAGCACGCGCGCGCGCCGTTCGGCGTCGCGCGGAATCAGCAGCGGTTCCGGATGGGTGCTGTCCAGGTAGTCGATGATCGCCAGCGACTGGCCGAGGTTCATCTCGCCGTCGCTCAGCAGCGGCACGGAGCCGGACGGGTTCCGATCCATATAGTCCGCCGCGCGGTGTTCCAGCGTGCGGATGTTGATGGGCCGGTATTCCGGGTCCAGGCCCTTCAGTGCCAGCGCGATGCGGACCCGATAGGAAGTCGAACTGTTGAAGAAGCTATAGAGTTGCATGAAGCCAGTTCCGTGTGTTGCCTGACGGGCGTCAGTCCGCCTTGATGCCGGCGCGCTTGACGATATCGCTCCAGCGCTTGGCGTCCTTGGCGATCAGGGCGGCGAATTCCTCCGGCGTGGAGGTGGCCGGTACCATGCCCTGGGCTTCGAATGCGGTGGCCGTGGACGGCGCCTTCAGGGCTTCGCCGATCTGCTTGTTCATGCTGTCCACGATCGCGGCGGGGGTGCCCTTGGGCGCCAGCACGCCGTACCACATGTCGACGTCCGCGCCCGCGAGTCCCGATTCGGTCAGGGTCGGCACGTCGGGCAACTGCGGAATGCGCTTGGGGCTGCCGGTGGCGATGGCCTTCAGCTTGCCCGCCTTGATCTGCGGCAGCGCCACGTGCACCGGCAGGAACATGTAGTCCAGCCGTCCCGCCAGCATATCCGTGACGGCGCCCGCCGTACCCTTGTAGGGCACATGCAGCATCTCGGTCTTGCTTTGGTCCAGCAGCAGCGCCATGGCCAGATGGTGCGGCGTGCCGACCCCCGGCGTGCCATAGGTAAGCTTGCCCGGCTGCTTGCGCGCGGCGTCTTCCAGCTGTTGCACGGTGTTTACCGGATTGGATGGGTGGGTGACCAGCAGCAGCGTGCCCCAGGATGTCAGGCTGACCGGCGCGAAGTCCTTGACCGGGTCGTAATGCAGCTTTTCCTTGTACAGCGGCTGGTTCATCACGAAGGTATTCACGGTCACCAGGAAGGTATAGCCGTCCGGCGCGGCACGGGCGACTTTCTCCGTACCGATGTTGCCGCTGGCGCCGGCCAGGTTTTCCACGATGACCGATTGCCCGAGCGTCTTGGGCAAGGTGGCAGCCAGTTGCCGCGCCACCAGGTCGATGCCGGTGGCCGGCGTGAACGGCACGATCAGCGTGATCGGCCGGTCCGGCCAGGCGGCCTGGCTAACGGATGCCGTCGCGGCAAGAACCAGCGCGGCCAGGGCGCGAAACAGGGTTTTCATTGTTATCTCCTTGCGGGCGCGGTGTCTCGGCCGCGCCCGTCGGGTGGTACTGCGGGGATCAAAGGAAGGACGGCCGCGAGGTCAGCGTCGCGGGATCGAATCCGGCGACCTGTTTGTAGCGGTCCGAGATGGCTTGCAGTTCGTCGCGGCTGATCACGTCCTCGATACGCTCGAAGCGTTGGTCGTGAGAACGCTCGTAGGCTTCGCGCAGGATAGCGTCCGGCGGATTGCTGCGATTGGTCAGGACCACCTTGGTGGTCGCCGCCACGCGCGCCTTGTCGTATTCCTGCAGCGCAGCCGGGGTCAGGCCCTGCGTCTTGAGCCGCCCCGCCAGGAACCGCGCGTCGATGATGGCCTGGCCCGCGCCATTGGAACCGCGCGGCACCATGGGGTGCGCGGCATCGCCCAGCAGGGTCATGCGGCCCTGCGTCCAGGTGGGCAGAGGATCCTGGTCCACCATGGGGTATTCCAGCACCGAATCGGCGTTCTCGATCAGCGCGGCCACGTCCAGCCAGTCGAAATGCCAATCGGCGAAGGCCGGGAAGAAGTCTTCCAGGCGTCCCTGGCGGGTCCAGTCGCGCACCGCCGGTTCGGGCGATTCGATTTCGGCGACCCAGTTCACCAGCTGGTTGCCTTCGGCGTCGACGTTGTCGCGGATCGGGTAGATCACCATCTTGCCGATCGACAGCCATCCCGCGCGCACCATGCTGCCGCCGCTCAGGAAGGGCTTGCAGCGCGTCACGCCGCGCCACATGTTGACGCCGGAATAGCGCGGCGCACCTTCGTTGGGATAGAGCTGCTTGCGCAATGCCGAATGGATGCCGTCGCACCCCACGACGATGGCGCCGCGCACCGATGGACGCGCCTTGCCGGCGCCGTCCGTCATGTGTACGGTGACGCCGTCGGCATCCTGCTCCACGCGGACGGCCCGGTGGTCGGTCAGGATGCTATCGGCGCCGAGGCGCTGGCGCACGGCTTCCAGCAGGGCCATCTGCAGATCGCCGCGGTGTATGGAGTATTGCGGCCAGGCATATCCGGCCGCCTTGCCCGCCGGTTCGCTGTAGATGAACTGGCCGTGCCGCGTGAAGAAGATCGATTCCTTCGTATGCACGCCCAGTTTGTCCAGCGCGGGCAGCAGGCCGAGCTCGTCGAGCTCGCGCGCCGCGTGCGGCAGCAGGTTGATGCCCACGCCCAGCGGCTTGATTTCCGGAACGGCTTCGTACACCCGGCAGGCGATGCCGGCCTGGTGCAGGCTCAGGGCCAGTACCAGGCCGCCCACGCCCGCGCCTACGATGATGACGTCGGTATCTTTCATGATTTACACCACCCGTGCGCGCAAGGTACCCAGACCTTCGACCCCGCCTTCCATGAGGTCGCCCTTGACCACCGGCCCCACGCCTTCGGGGGTGCCGGTGTAGATAAGATCGCCCGGTTCCAGGCGGAAGTAGCGCGACAGGTAGCTGATGGTTTCGGCCACGGACCAGATCAGCTTGGACGTGTCGCTGCGTTGCTTGTCCTGCCCGTTCACCTTCAGCCAGATGTCGGCCTTCGGGAAGTGGCCCTTGGCGGCGACGGGATAAAGCGGGCCGATCGGCGCGCTGTCGTCGAATGCCTTGCCCAGTTCCCACGGGCGACCGGCCTCGCGCATCTTCATTTGCAGGTCGCGGCGGGTCATGTCCAGCCCGACCGCGTAGCTGTGCACGTGGCCCAGGGCATCGTCCACAGCGATATCCGCGCCGCCCTTGCCGATGGCGGCGACCAATTCGATTTCGTAGTGGTAGTTCGACGTTTCGGTCGGGTAGGGCAGGTTCAGCGTCTCGCCCTCGACCACCGGCATGACGGCGTCGGCCGGCTTGCAGAAGAAGAACGGCGGTTCGCGGTCGGGATCGAAACCCATCTCGCGCGCATGGGCGGCGTAGTTGCGGCCGACGCAGTAAACGCGGCGCACGGGAAAGCTATCGCCGGTTCCGGCGACGGGCACGGCGACGGTCGCCGGCGGAGCAAAGACGTAAGGCATGTGCGAAGAAACCTTAATTGGCAGGACAAAAAAATGGCGACCGACTACATCGCATGAAACCGTGTTCCCATGAAGGGAAGCGCGCAGCGCTTCGGAGACTGGAACAACCCACCACAACACCCCAAAAAAAACAGGTGCATCCGACCCGGGACGCCGAGGATCCGGCTCCGCCGGTCCTCCGGCGTCGCCCCCCTTGAAGGGGGGAAGCGCGCAGCGCTTCGGGGGTGGGCCTCCTCCCCGGTCCTCCAGCGTCGCCCCCTTTGAGGGGGAAGCGCGGAGCGCTTCGGGGGTGGGCCTACAACCGTTCTTCCCGCAGCAGGCCGAGCGCCGCCTGCACGGGGCGGTCGGAATAGCTGAACAGGATGGCGTCGTCCATGGCTGCCAGTTGTACCGGCTGCCACGAGGGCGCCACGAAGACATCGCGGGGTCCGAAATGGAATTCCTGGTCGCCTACGCGTGCGGTGCCGCGGCCTTCCACCACGGAATACACGGTGGAGTCGGTGCTGCGATAGGTCTTGCCCTGGAATCCGGCCGGCAGGAATTGCATGAAGGTCGCCATGGTGGGCATCGGATAGCCGCCGGTCGCCGGATTGACATAGCGCAGCTTCACGCCGTCCCATGCGTCCAGTTCGCCGTAGCGGTACAGCTGGTCCAGGGCCTCGCGGCTGCGCTCGTAGGGATAGTTGAAGATGGGCGAATTGCCGTTGGCCGGCACGTGGCGCACAGGTGCCATGTTGTTGCCGAACCGGGCGAAGCTGTCGCCCTCGTGGCGCGTCACGGGCTGCGTGGCCGAGGGGTAGTTTTCGGCGAAGCCGGCATCCAGCATGCGCAGCAGCGGGATATCGAGTCCATCCAGCCAGACTACGGGCTCGCCGCCCTCGGCTGCCTCGATGTTGCCGTGATCGTGATAGGTCCACGACGGCGTGATGATGAAGTCGCCGGGATGCATGGTGGTGCGTTCGCCGTTGACCGCCGTATAGGCGCCGGAGCCTTCCACAATGAAGCGCAGCGCGGACTGCGTGTGGCGGTGGCTGGGCGCGATCTCGCCGGGCAGGATCAGCTGCAGGCCGGCATATAGCGTTTGGGTGATGCTGGCCTGGCCGGGCAGGCCGGGGTTCTCCAGGATCAGGACGCGGCGCACCGCTTCCTCCGCGCTGATCAGCGTGCCGGCTTCCATGACGTCGGCGCGCACGTCGTTGTAACGCCACATGGCCGGTACGCAGCGTGGCGTCGGGGTGCGCGGTACCAGGTTATGCAGGGATTCCCACAGCGGCGCCATGTTCTTGCGGGCGATCCGTTCGTAGTACGCGGCACGATCGGCGCGCGTCGATGTTCCTTCGGCCATGGCCTTGTCTCCTGAACGTTTTTTCGTATTATGTGAGCCCAGATATGCCTTCGGAAATGAATTTATCTTATTATCCATACATAAAAATGTATGGCTGACGGGCGCCCCATGGACTGGACCTACCGACTGCGCTTGCGCAACCTGAAGATGCTGCTCAGCCTGGCGCAGACGCGCAATATCAGCCATTCCGCGGCGATGCTCAATACGACGCAGCCGGGCTTATCGAAATGGCTCAAGGACCTGGAAGACGACATCGGGCTGCCGCTGTTCGAGCGGCACGCGAGGGGGCTGCGCCCCACGCCTTACGGCGAAGCCCTGATCGCCCATGCGCAGCGCATCGATGCCCAGCTGGAGCGCGCCAGCGGCGATATGGCCGCATTGCGCCAGGGCGGTGGCGGGCGGGTGGTGATCGGTGCGTCGGGCGCGTCGGCATCGGACACGGTGCCGCTGGCCGTCATGCGGCTGCTGGAACTGATGCCGCAGGCGCGCGTCAAGCTGGTCGAATCGACCATGGATCACCTGCTGGGCCAATTGGCGCAAGGCGAACTGGATATCGTCGTCGGCCGCTCCGCGCCGGAGCATCACGACCCCGCCATTCTGTCGGAATCGCTATACCTGGAGCCGGTCCACATGGTGGCGCGGCCGCGCCATCCGGTGTTCAATCTGACGGCCATCGCATGGGAAGACCTGATGGCCTATCGCTGGATCGTCTGGCCCAAGGGAACGCCGATCCGCAATGCACTGGATACGGCGCTGGCCGCTGCCGGCAAGGCCATGCCCGCGGATCACGTGGAATCCAACTCGGTAACGGTGAACCTGACCCTGATCAGCAACAGCGATCTGATCGGCGTGGCCTCGCACCGCGCGGCGCTGCGGTTCACGCACATGAATGTCATGCGCATCCTGCCGATCCGATTGTCGGGCTTCGGCGCGGTCGCGATGTATTGGCGGCAGGAAACCTTCCAGCCCGCCGCTGTGGAAACGGCGCTGCAAAGCCTGCGCGACGTGGTGGGAGAGCATCAGGGATAGCGACGCTGGCGGCCGCCATGACGGCTGTTATGCGGGCGCATCGATGATTATCGTGGCAAGGAGGAAAAGTCGTTATGTCCTGGGAACATTGGCTGGCCTTCGTGGCCGCTTCGGTCGTCCTGCTCGTCATTCCGGGGCCGACCATCCTGTCCGTCATCAGCTATTCGCTAGCGCATGGGCGGCGCGCGCGCTGGCCGCTGGTCGCGGCGGTGGCGCTGGGCGATTCCACCGCGCTGTGCCTATCGCTGCTGGGCCTGGGCGCCTTGCTGGCGGCGTCGGCGTTCTGGTTCACGGTGGTGAAGTGGATGGGCGGCTGCTATCTGCTTTACCTGGGTATCCGCATGCTGCGCGCGGGCGTGGCGGGCGGCGCCGCGCCGGCCGTAGCGCCCGTGCCGTTATCGCGCTGGAAGCTGTTCGCCAATACCTGGCTGGTGACGGCGTTGAACCCCAAGGGCATCGTGTTCTTCGTCGCCTTCCTGCCGCAGTTCATCGACCCGGGCCGCGCCACGGAAGCCCAGATGTGGATCCTGGCGACGACCTTCGTGGTGCTGGCTGCGATGAATGCCAGTCTTTACGCGCTGTTCGCCGGTGCCGCCAGTCGTTGGCTGGCGGCACCGCGCGCGCGCCGCGGCTTTCATCTGGCGGGCGGATCGCTATTGTCCGTGGCCGGACTCTGGGCCTTGCTGGCCCGCCGGCCGTAATGCGCGATCGTGTGTCGCGGCAACGGGACCAGGCGGGGGGCTTGCCTGCCCCCGCCTCGACCTGTCGATGCAGGGGCCGCGCCGTCGCTCAGTTGGCCGTGATGTGGGCCTTTTCCACGACGGCCTTGTAGCGCACCAGTTCGGTTTGCGTGTACTTCGCCAGCTGTTCGGGGCCCATGAACTCGGCTTGCGCGCCCTGCTCCGCGGCTTTCTTGCGGAACTCGTCGGTCTTCATGATTTTCTCGATTTCACCGGCGAGTTTGTCGATGACGGCCTTGGGCGTATTCGCCGGCGCGTACATCGCGAACCAGGACGACACCAGCAGGTCGGGATAGCCGGCTTCGGCGGCGGTCGGGACGTTGGGTAGCGATTCCAGGCGGGTCTTGCCGGTGACGGCCAGCGGACGCAGCTTGCCGGCGGCGATCTGGCCCAGCAACGGCGGCGGCGTGGTGATTGTCATGTCGACCGAACCGCTGAGCAGATCGGCCAGGGCCGGGCCCGTGCCCTTGTAGGGAATATGCGTGGTCTTGATGCCGGCCATCTGGTTCAACAGCTCGGTGGCGACCTGCTGCAGCGAGCCGTTGCCCGAGGACGCATAGTTCAGTTCGCCGGGATGCGCCTTGGCGTAGTCCACCAGTTCCTTCATCGATTTGATCGGCAGCGTGGGGCGCACCACGACGACCTGCGGCGCCGACAGCACATTGGCGACGGGCGTGAAGGACTTGATGGGGTCCCAGTTCAAGCCGCTGGTGATCAGCGGCGTGATGACCTGGTATCCGGAATATTGCAGCAGCAGCGTGTAGCCGTCGGGATTGGCGCGGCTCACGGCCTGCGCCGCGATGCTGCCCGATGCGCCTGGCTTGTTCTCCACGACCACGGATTGTCCGAGCGCCTGGGCCAGCGGCTGGGCGATCAGCCGTGCCGCGATGTCCGTCGTACCGCCAGGGGCGGCGGAGACGATCAGCGTGATCGGGTGGTCGGGATAGGCGGCGCCGGCGGCCAGGGGCGCGGCGGCCATGGCGGCAAGGCCCGCGGCGGCCAGCAGGCGGCGCAGGGATGTGGTCAGGGTGCGGTCATGCATGTCGATGTCTCCGTCTTGTTGTGCGGGATGATGGCGGGTACTGCGTCGCCGGTACGATGAAGCGTCGGTCTGCGATGGGTGCGGCGTTGCCGCGCGCAGCCGGTACCGGTGGGGTGCTGATATGGAAATGATGCCGATTCAGTGCCGAGATAATTTCGATTCGATGCCGATGCGCTGCTGATGCGGTGTGCGGACGCGGCCTTCTATCCGATGATTCCGGCGGCGCGTAGCGCGGCGCGCTGCTGGTCGTCCACACCGGCCTCGCGCAATACGGCATCTGTGTCCTCGCCCAGGGTGGGTGCGCGATCGCGCACCGTGCCGGGATTGCCGGACAACAGCGGGAAGACGGCCGGCATTTCTACCGCGATGCCGCTGGCCGATTCGACCGTCACGATGGCCTGGCGTGCGCGGTAATGCGGATCCTGCGCAATGTCGGCCACGCTGTAGATGCGTCCGGCCGGCACGCCCGCCTCGCGCATCGCGTCCAGTACCTGGTCGATGGTGCGGCCGCGCGTCCAGGCGCCGATGGCGGCATCGATTTCCTCTACGCGGGCGACGCGGCCGTCGTTGCGGGCCAGCGCGGGATCGTGCGCCAGGTCCTCGCGGCCGATGCGCGCCATCAGCCGCGTATAGATGCCGTCGCCGTTGCCGGCGATGAGGACGAATCCATCCTCGCAGGGATAGGCGTTCGACGGCGCGATGCCCGGCAGCGCCGCGCCGGCGGGTTCGCGCACTGCGCCGAACACGGAATATTCCGGCAGCAGGCTTTCTGTCAGGTTGAAGATGCTTTCGTACAGCGCCGCGTCGATCACTTGCCCGGTACCGCCGCGCGCATCGCGCTCGTACAGCGCCAGCAGCACGCCCAGCGCGCCGTGCAGCCCGGCAATGGTGTCGCCCAGCGACACGCCGGCGCGTACCGGCGCGCGACCCGGCTCGCCATTCAGGTAGCGCAGGCCGGCCATGGCTTCGCCTATCGCGGCGAAGCCCGGTTCACCGGCCTTCGGGCCGGTCTGCCCGTAGCCGGAGATGCGCAGCATGATCAGGCGCGGGTTCAGCGCGTGCAGCGTTTCCCAGGAAAGGCCCCATTTCTCCATGGTGCCCGGACGGAAGTTTTCGACCAGCACATCGGCCTCCGCCGCCAGCAGGCGCACGATGTCCTGCCCTTCCGGCTGGCGCAGGTCGACGCAGACGGATTGCTTGTTGCGCGATTGCGCTTCCCACCAGACGGACGTGCCCTCATGCAGCATCCGCCATTTGCGCAAGGGGTCGCCCACGCCGGGCGGTTCTATCTTGATGACCTGGGCGCCGAAGTCGGCCAGCGTCTTCGCTGCGAATGGGCCGGCGATCAATTGCCCCAGTTCCAGCACGCGGATACCCGCGAGAATTTGTCGTGCCATGTCTCCTCCCCGCGTACAGCCGTCAGGGACCGACAGTGTGCCGTGGGAAGGGAAGCCCCGGGAATGATGCATTCGCCAAAGGGGGTTTCCGGAAACGAGAAAGCCCGGGCCGCGCGTGCCGGGGCTGGCGGGCCGCGGTTCGCCGCCAGGCGCGCAGGCCATGGCGGCGGCCGGGCGGCGCCTGTACGTGGTCCGTTCTACCGCTTCAGTCGACCTTTTTCGCCTCGGCGATGATGGCCGCCGCGACGGCGGCCGGATGGCTCAGCATGGCGACATGGCTGGACCGCACATGGGTGACCGTCGCGCCGATGGCGGCCGCCATCCTGGCCTGTGCGGCGGGGTCGATCATGTGATCGAGGTCGGTCACGACGAAGGCGGAGGGCTTGTTGTGCCAGGCAGCGGTCGAAACCTTATCGTCCAGGGCGCTTGCCGCCCAGGGGCCTTGCGTGGCGGCGAGCACCCGGGCCGAGGCCGCGGGCAGGTCCTGCGCGAATTGATGCAGGATTCCATTTGTCGACAGCGTCAGGAAGCCGCCGGAATCCTTGCGCAGTTCGGGCGCCCATGCGGGGGCGGGCGCGCCCCGCATCAGATCGTTGACCGATTGCCCGTTGTCCGGCGCGATGGCGGCGACATAGACCAGGGCTTTTACCTTGTCGTCGTTGCCCGCTTCCGTGATGACCGAGCCGCCCCAGGAGTGTCCGACCAGGATGACCGGCCCCTGCTGCGCGTCGATGACGCGACGTGCCGCCGCGGCGTCGTCGGCCAACGAGGTCAGCGGGTTCTGGACGGCCACGACGTGGGCGCCGTGCGCTTCGAGCAGGGGGATGACCTTGTTCCAGCTGGAACCGTCGGCGAAGGCGCCGTGCACCAGCACGATATTCTTGCCTTTCAGGTCCTGCGGCGGGGGAGCCGCGTGCGCGGCCGCGGTCGCCAGGGCGCTGCCCAGGAGCAGGGCGGAGAGGGATTTCTTCAACTGGGTTTTCATGATGCTATTCTCGATGCGGTTCAAGGAGACGCCAGCTTGACGCATGGGCCGGAATAAATGCATCGGATGAACATCCGATGCTCGCCCATTCCTTCCATGGCCGCGATCCGCGCGGCCTGCGGGGCCGGCGATACGGAGTATTCGCGGATGGACGCGCGCAGCGACCCTATCCCGGTTTTTGACGGCATACGGGCATTGGCCTTCATCGGCGATCTCAGCATGGGACAGCCGACGGACCACTCGCCACGCGTGGCATGGCTGGCTTGCCGCATCGCGCGCGCGGCGGGGTGGGGCGTCGACGAGCGGCACGCGGTGCAGGAGGCGGCCTTGCTGCGATGGTCCGGCTGCACCGCCAATGCGGGGGACGTCGCCAACGTGCTGGGCGATGACATCGCCAGTCGCGAGGCGATGCTGGCGATGCGTCCGGGATGGTCGGCGCCGCTGGCGCAGCACGTCGCGGCGGCGGCCCTGCGTCCCCTGGCGGAAATCCATTGCGAGGTAGCGGCCCAGGTCGCCGCGATGCTGCGGCTATCCACCGCCGCGCAGGAGATCCTGCGCAATACGTTCGAAACCTGGGATGGCGGCGGCCTGCCGGCGGGCCGTGCGGGTGCGGCGGTGCCGCGCGGCCTTTTCGCTGTCGCTTTGGCCGGCGACCTTGACGTACTGGCCCGCGTATATGGCATGGACCGGGCGCGCGAGACGATCCGGGGCAGGGCCGGCGGCGCCTATCCGGCCGACCTGGCGGATATCGTCCTGGCCGATGCCGGGGAGTGGATGCGGGAGCTCGATGCATGGGACGGGTCGCGCCAATCCGGCCCGGCGTCGGCCGTCGATGCCGCGGATGGCAATCCTGCGGCAGCCGATGCGGATGGCGATGCGGCTGTTGGCTTGCCGCCTACGCCCGCCTCGCTGCGGCCCGCATCGTTGGAACTGGTCGCCGATATCGTCGACCTGAAACTGCCATGGATGACGGGCTTTTCGCGCGGGGCCGCGACGGCGGCCGCTGTCTGTGCCCAACGGCTCGGGACGGGGGAAGAGATCGTCCGGGCCGTTTACCGCGCCGGGCTGGTACATGGCATAGGCCGCGCCGCGGTACCGAACGCCGTCTGGAATACCCCGGGCCCGCTTTCCGCCCAGGCCTGGGAAAAAGTGCGACTGGTGCCCTATTGGACGGCGCGCGCCGGCAGGCAGACCGGTTCGCTGGCGGATGCCGCGGAGCTCGGTTCGCACGCCTATGAGCGTGCCGACGGCTCAGGCTATTTTCGCTCGATCGGCGCACCGGCCATCGGTCTGCCCGCCCAGATCCTGGCGGCGGCGGTGGCCTGGGTCGCGCTGCGGTCGCCGCGGCCCTGGCGCGTAGCCATGACCGACGAAGCCGCCACTGCCTGCCTGCGCGACGAGGCGGATCGCGGACGCTTCGACCGCCATGTCATCGAGGCGCTGGTTTCCATCCATGCCGCCGACGGCGTGGACTCGCCGAAGGCATGCGCCGGCATCGATGCGGCGCCACGCGCTGACAGCGCCTTGCTGACCCATCGCGAACGCGATGTGCTGCGCGCCATCAGCCTGGGTGCCACCAACAAGGAAGCCGCGCGCCAGCTGGCGCTAAGTCCCAGCACGGTGCGCACCCACGTCGAAAACGTCTTTCGCAAGCTGGAGTGCTCGACCCGCGCGGCCGCCACGTTGAAGGCGACGGCGCTGGGCCTGCTATGAGAAGGTCAGCCGGCTGCGCGCAGCTGTGCCAACAGCATGCGCGAGGCCAGGGTCAGCGTGTCCACGTCGCGCACGCCCAATAGCAGCCAGCGCCGCGTCCAGTCGTCGGTAAGCGGGATCAGTCGCAGCTGCATGGAACGCGCATGCGGTTCGGCCGCGATGCGCGGCAGCACGCCCACGCCGCGCGTGGCGACCACCATGCGGCAGATGGCGTCGAAGCTGCGGACCTGGATGCGCAGTTTCATGGCGGTATCCAGGCTTGTGCAGGCCTGCGCCAGCAGGCTGGCCAGCGATGTGCTGGGCGGCAGCCCGACATAGTCGTATTCCAGCGTTTCGGCGAAGGCCACGCTGGCGCGCGGGGCCAATGGATGGCTGTCGGGCACGACCAGCATCAATTCGTCGCGCTTGTACGGAAAGGTCTGCAGGCCCGCTTCGGGCGTGTGTTCGCCGAAGATGCCGATATCGGCGCGGTTCTCGACGACGGCGGCGACGATCTCGCTGCTGTTCTGTTCTTCCAGGTCGATGCGCACGGCCGGATGTTCCGTCATGAAGCGCGACAGGTCATCCGGCAGGAATTGCGTGATGGAAGACGTGTTGGCGGCAATCCGCACCTGGCCCCGCACGCCTTGCGCGTAATCGGATAGCGTGCCCGCCATCTGGTCGACTTCCTGCAGGATGCGGGTGGCGTGCGCCAGGCAGGCCTGGCCGGCATCCGTCAATTCCACGCCGGCCGCCTTGCGAAACAGCAGCGGCGAGCCCAGCGCGGCCTCCAGGTCGGAAATCCGCTTGCTGGCCGCCCCCACCGCCAGCCGCGCCTGCCGCGCGCCGGCCGATATGCTGCCCAGCCGCGCGACCGAAGCGAACAGCGCGAGCGTGACAAGATCGATGCGGGCAAGATTCATATCAATTCCTCCACGCGCGTAGCACTCCCATCATCCGTGACACCGAGGTCCGGCTCCGCCATCCCTCCAGCGTCGCCCCCCTGGGGGAAAGCGCGTAGCGCTTCGGGGGGGGTCACTTCATCCAGCCCTTGGATAATTCGACCGCCTGGCCCCAGCGGCGCAGGCGTGCCTCGCGCTGGTCGGCGGACCAGGTGGGCTCGAAGCGCCGTTCCGCCTGCCACTGCGCGGCGAAGGCGTCCATGTCGGCCCAGAAATCTACCGCCAGGCCGGCCAGACCCGCCGCGCCGCGCGCGGTCGATTCCGAGACGCGCGGCCGCACGACGGGTACGCCGAGCAGGTCGGCCTGCATTTGCATCAGCAGATCGTTGCGGGCCGCGCCGCCGTCGACGCGCAGTTCGGACAGGTCTATGCCGCAGTCGGCCTTCATGGCCGTCAGCAGTTCGGCGCTTTGCAGGGCGATCGACTCCAGGGTGGCGCGCGCGATATGGGCGCGGGTGGTGCCGCGCGTCAGGCCGACCAGGGTGCCGCGCGCGTAGGGGTCCCAGTGCGGCGCGCCCAGGCCGGCGAAGGCGGGCACCAGGAACACGTCGTCCGTGTCGGCCACGCTGCCGGCCAGCGCTTCGACGTCTTCCGAGCGCTGAATGATGCCCAGGCCGTCGCGCAGCCACTGCACGGCCGCGCCGGCCACGAATACGCCGCCTTCGAGCATGAAGGTGGGCGTCCAGGCGGGCCCGCCGCTGGCGAAGACCTGCGCGTCGGCCGTATCCTGCGCCGGGGCCGGCAGGCCCCAGCCCACCGTGGACAGCAGCCGGTTGCGCGAGGCCACCGGCTTGTCGCCGACGTTCATCAGCATGAAGCAGCCGGTGCCGTAGGTGTTCTTGGCCATGCCGGGCTTGAAGCAGGCCTGGCCGAAGGTGGCGGCCTGCTGGTCGCCGGCCACGCCGGCGATGGGAATGGCGCCGCCGAACCACTGCGGCAGCGTCTCGGCGATCACTGCGCTGCTGGGGGCCACCACGGGCAGCACCGAGCGGGGAATGTTCAGGCATTCCAGGAGCTCGTCGCTCCAATCCTGCGTATGGATATCGAACAGCAGCGTGCGCGATGCATTGGTGCAATCCGTGCTGTGGACCTTGCCGCCGGTCAATTGCCAGATCAGCCAGGTGTCGACGGTGCCGAACGCGATCTCGCCGCGTTCGGCCGCGGCGCGCGCGCCCGGTACGTTGTCCAGCAGCCAGGCCAGCTTGGTGCCGGCGAAATAGGCGTCCAGCACCAGGCCGGTGCGCTGTTGCAGGAAGTCGGCGCGGCCTTCGCGCCGCATGCGGTCGCAGGCTTCGGCGGTGCGCCGGTCCTGCCAGACGATGGCGTGCGCCAGCGGGCGGCCGCTGGCGCGGTCCCAGATCAGCGTGGTCTCGCGCTGGTTGGTGATGCCGATGGCGGCGACGTCGGCGGCGGTCGCCCCGGCGTTGTGCAAGGCCTCGCGCGCAACCTCCAGCTGGCTGCGCCAGATTTCGCCGGCGTCGTGCTCGACCCAGCCGGGATGCGGGTAGTACTGGCGGAATTCGCGCTGTCCGACCCCGCGCGCCCGGCCTTCGCGGTCGAACACGATGGCGCGCGAGCTGGTCGTACCCTGGTCCAGGGCCAGAATGTATTCATTCTTCATCGCTGGTCTGCGCCTTCTGTCCGTTGAGGTTACTGCCGGCCGCCGGATCCAGCCGGCGGAAGGAGAAAAACGAGGCCGCGCACAACAGGCCCACCACCAGGAAGCCGGCAACGATATCGGCGATGCTGGCGCGTTCGGAGCCGCGCAGGGCCATGCTGACATTCAGGGTGACGGCCGCCACGCCCACGCCCAGGCTGACGCCAAGCTGTTGCGCCATCGCCGCGAAGCTGCTGGCCCGGCTCATTTTGTCCGGGCCGATATCGGCATAGGTCAGCGCGTTCACGCCGGTGAATTGCAGCGAACGGAAGAAGCCGCCGACGAGCAGCACCAGGATGATCAGCCACGAGGGCGTGTCCGGCTGGAACAACGCGCATACGCAGATGAATGCCCCCGTCAGCACCGCGTTGACGGTAAGCACGCGCCGGAAGCCGTAGCGGCGCACGATCGGCGTGGCGACGAATTTCATCAGCAGGGCGCCGGCCGCGCTGGCGAAGGTAATCATGCCCGCGGCAAACGGCGTCAGGCCGAAACCCACCTGCAGCAGCATGGCCAGCAGGAAGGGCGTCGCCCCCACCGAGAAACGGCACAGGTTGCCCGCCAGGGTCGAGATTTTGAAGGTGGGGATGCGCATCAGCGACAGGTCGATGATCGGATGCGCGGCCTTGCGCGAGTGATGCACGTACCAGAAGCCGCTGAGCAGGCCGATCACCACCACGCCCAGGGCGTGCGCATTGCCGGCGGCGTCCTGTCCGACGGCCTCGAAGCCGCCGACCAGGGTGGCCATGCTGATACCGCTGAGCACGAAGCCCAGCCAGTCCAGGCCGGGCACGTCCTTTTCGCGGATCTCCTGGATATATCGCAGGATCAACGCGATGCCCAGCGCGCCCATGGGCACATTGATCAGGAAGATCCAGTGCCAGGATGCATAGGTAACCAGAAAGCCGCCCAGCGGCGGCCCGATAACCGGCCCCAGCAGGGCCGGAATGGAAAGGAAGGACATGGCCTTGAGCAGGTCTTCCTTAGGTACCGTGCGCAGCAGGATGATGCGTCCCACCGGCACCATCATGGCCCCGGCAATACCCTGCGCGACGCGCGACAGGACCAGTTGCGCGACCGTTTGCGACAGCGCGCAGGCCACCGAGCTGAGCGTGAACAGGCCGATGGCGGCGATGAAGACGCGGCGCGCGCCGAAGCGGTCCGCCGCCCAGCCGCTGACGGGAACGAAGACGGCCGCCGCCAGCAGATAGGAGGTAATCGCGACGTTCAGCCGCACCGGCGTGGAATCCAGCGACGCCGCCATGGCGGGCAGCGCGGTGGCGACCACGGTCGCGTCCAGCATCTGCATGAACAGGGCGCAACCTACGATGAAGGGAATCATTTTGGCCGCCCGCAAGGCGGCGGGATCGGCGAGCGGGGGGACGGAGGCCAGCGTTTTGGTGGGCATGTCGGGGGAGGGCGGCGGGGTGCCGGCTCATTGTAACGCCGCGCTTTCGGCTGCCCTGAAGTAAACTGCCGGGTAACGCAACTGCCCCAAGCATGGTCCCATGGCCAACAATTACGAATCGGAAATCACCCGTTTCCTCAACGATTTCAAGAAGACGCATCCCGATGTGGAAAAGCGGCAGCGCGAAGGCCGCGGCCTGCTTTGGGATAAGCCGCAGGATCCCGAGCTGCTGGAAGGCTTCCGTGCCGCGCGTGTCCCGCAAAGGCCCTACGTCTATCAGAACGACTGAGCGGGCCCTTCTCGCTTATGTCGAAGAACGCTTCCGTGCCGGGGAAGGACCTGGCTGCGCTCGTGGAGCCGCCGGTGGATAGCACGCCCGACACCGTCGATAGCGTGGCTTTCGCGCGGTTGTACGGCGAGCCGCTGTTCCAGCTGCCGCAGGATCTCTACATCCCGCCCGACGCGCTGGAAGTGTTCCTGGAGGCCTTCGAAGGCCCCCTCGATCTGCTGCTCTACCTGATACGCAAGCAGAATTTCAACGTGCTGGACATTCCCATGGCGGATGTCACGCGGCAATACCTGTCCTACGTCGAACAGATCCGCGTGCACAACCTGGAGCTGGCCGCCGAATACCTGCTGATGGCCGCGATGCTGATCGAAATCAAATCGCGCATGCTGCTGCCTGTCAGGAAAAGCGATACCGGCGAAGAGGTCGAGGACCCGCGCGCCGAACTGGTGCGCCGGCTGCTGGAATACGAGCAGATGAAGCTGGCGGCGCAAAAGCTGGACGCGCTGCCGCAGCTGGGGCGCGACTTCCAGCGCGCCCAGGCCGTGGCCGACCTCAGCGTCGAGCGCGCCATGCCGGACGTATCGCCCGAGGACCTGCGCCAGGCCTGGGCGGACATCATGAAGCGGGCCAAGCTGAACGCCCACCACCACATCACGCGTGAACAGCTGTCCGTGCGCGACCACATGACGCACATCCTGCGGCGCCTGAGCGACGTGCGGTTCATGGAATTCAGCGAAATGTTCATGGAGCGCATCGATGAAGGCGCGCCCGTCGCCGTGGTCGTGGTGCATTTCATCGCCATGCTGGAGCTGGCGCGCGAGTCGCTGCTGGACATTACGCAGGCAGAGCCTTACGCGCCCATCTATGTGCGGCTGGCTTATACCAGCGTGGCGGCCGAAGCGGCCTGATCTACGGCGCCCGCCGCGCGGTGCGCTTATTCCCGGAGACATCCTTGAAAGTCGTACACAGCATCCAGGAACTGCGCGATCACCTGCGCGGCCAGAACCGGGTGTCCTTCGTGCCCACCATGGGCAACCTGCACGAAGGCCACCTGGCGCTGATGAAGCTGGCGCGCCAGCATGGCGACCCGGTCGTGGCCAGCATTTTCGTCAATCGCCTGCAGTTCGGGCCGGCGGAGGATTTCGACCGCTATCCGCGCACGCTGGCCGAAGATATCGAAAAGCTCGAGCGCGAGCGCGATGTCTACGTGCTGTTCGCGCCCGACGAGCGCGAGATGTACCCGGAGCCGCAGAACTACCGCGTACGTCCGCCGGATGACCTGGGGGATATCCTGGAAGGCGAGTTCCGCCCCGGTTTCTTTACCGGGGTATGCACCGTGGTGTTGAAGCTGTTTTCCTGCGTGCAGCCGCGCGTGGCGGTATTCGGCAAGAAGGACTACCAGCAGCTGATGATCGTGCGCGCCATGTGCCGTCAGTTCCAGCTGCCCGTGGACGTACTGGCGCACGAGACCGTACGCGCACAGGACGGCCTGGCCCTGTCGTCGCGCAATCGCTATCTTGGCGAGGCCGAACGGGCCGAAGCGCCGGCTTTATACGCCCAGTTGCAGCAGATCCAGCAACAATTGGCCGGCGGCCAGCGCGATGCCGCCGCGCTGGAAGCGGATGCCACGGCGGCGTTGGCCGGCCGTGGTTGGAAGGTGGACTACATCGCCGTGCGCCGCCGCCGCGACCTGAAAGCCCCGGACGCCGCCGATATGGCCGCGGGCGAACCGCTGGTCGCCCTGGCGGCTGCCAAGCTGGGCGCCACGCGCTTGATCGATAACCTGGAGTTGTAACGTAGGGCGGGGCTGCGTCGGATTAGTCCGATCTCCCGGCCTCGCCGGGCGGGGACCCTCCGGTCTCCGGCCGGCGTTCTCCCTCTGGAAATCCGCCATCTGTACTGGTTCCGTGACGAAATCGTCACCCTGTCAGAACTGACAGCTTTCGGCGTCCGGGTATCCATGCAAGACTACCGGCCCACCGATCACCAGGGAGGCCAGCATGGTTCAGGCGCAGGGGTGCGCAAGAAAACGCGCGGCGGCATTGACGCCCCGCGAACGCGATATCGCGACGTATCTCGTTACCGGCAAATCGAATAAATACATCGCCATCGAGCTGAATATCTCGTCGCGGACGGCGGAGGCGCACCGGGCGCGCATCTTCCGCAAGATGGGGGTGCGCAATGCGATGGAGCTGGCGTGCCGGATGTGCCCCCATACCCGCTGCAATGACTAGCGAGGGCCAGGCCCGGCGGGCATGCCACGCCGGTATGGCCGGCGCGCCCGCATCAGGGGCATTTGGGAGGCGTCTGCTTGGCCAGTTCGTTGATAGGGTCCAGATCCGGCTGGCGCGTCAGCGTGTAGTTCAGGCTGGGCGTGACGCCGGCAATGGTGCGCAGGCGCAGGACGTTGTTGGCGGCCAGTACGAATTCCGCGCGGGTCTGGTTGTCCGGCCCGATCAGGAAAATGCGCGGCGGCTTTTCATCGGTGACTTGCCAGCAGCCCTGTTCCGCGATCGGTTTGCCGCCGCCCGCCGCCGAATCCAGGTAGGCGGAGCGCCCGCGCCAGCGGCCGTTGGGCGCCAGCGTCAGCGTGATGCGTTGCGCCTCGCACTCCATGCCGGCGGCGAAACAGGGCAGGGTGCCCATATAGGTTTGCGGCTGCGGCACCAGGCTGCGCTCCGCCGCGCTGGGCGGCGCCGCGGGTTGGGGCGCGGTGTCGGCCTGCGCCACGCTGGGCGGCGGCACGGGCTGCCCGTCTTCGGCGGTATGGCCTTCCTGGATCGCCCGGGCGCGCTGCGCTTCCATCTGTTGCTGCTGGGTGGGCGTCGGCGGGTTCAGGTCGATCTGCAATTGCGCGGGGGCACGCACCACGGGCCGGTAATCCGCGCCCGTGCCCATGACCTGGGCATCATGGACGGTGTTGCCGCGCGGCAGGTCGTAGTAACCGGCCTGTTTCTGCTCCGCGCAGCCCGCCACGCCGGCCGCGCCGGCCATCGCCAGGGCCAGTACCGCGATCGAGCGTATCCGTGGAAACGGCGCGGACCGGGCCGGGGGTTCACAAGCGGTGGAGAGGGCGGGCATGACAGCGTATCCTGATTAAACACATGCGCACAATTCTCGCATGAATGCCTTGGCGCGGCGCGTTGTCCTTTATGTTGAATCCTGCCGGCTCGCGATACTCGCCAGGGTAAAGCGCGGCCGCTATGATCGCGTCGCCTTCCTCCATGGATATTCATTCGTGTCTCTCGATCCCCATGCCGCCATCCTGCTTGCCGCCATACTGGGCCTGGCGATCGGCAGTTGGCTGACCACGGTGGTGCATCGCCTGCCCCGCATCCTGGAATACGATTGGGCCGAGCCGCCGTTCGAGGGCGAAGCCGGACAGGGCCAGGCCGCCGTGCGTCCCCGCCTGTGGCGGCCGTCCAGCCATTGTCCGGCGTGCGGCGCCGCCATCCGCGGATGGCGGCGGATTCCCCTGCTGGGATGGCTGTGCCTGCGCGGCCGCTGCGGCGTGTGTGGCGCGCGTATCGGCTGGCGCTATCCCTCGATCGAGTTGATGACGGCGGTGCTGTTCGGGCTGTGTGCCTGGCATTACGGACCTGGCCTGGCGGCGGCGTGTGCGATGGTCCTGGCCGCCTCGCTGGTGGCGATGGCCTGGATCGACGCGGAAACCGGGCTGCTGCCCGACGCCATCACCTTGCCGCTGATCTGGGCCGGCCTGCTTGTCAATACGCTTGGCGTATTTGCCTCGCCCGTCGAATCCATCCTCGGCGCCGCCGTGGGCTATCTGTTCCTGCGCGGGCTGCATCACGCCTTCCTCTGGGCCACCGGCCGCGAAGGCATGGGGTATGGGGATTTCAAATTGCTGGCCGCGTTGGGTGCCTGGCTGGGGCTGGGGGCACTGCCCCTGCTGTTGCTGCTTGCCTCGCTGGCCGGTGTCGCGGTCGGGCTGGCGCTGATACTGACGCGCCGCATCGGCCGCGACCAGCCGCAGCCCTTCGGCCCCTATCTGGCGCTGGCTGGTATCGTTGGGCTTCTGATGGCCCGTCCACCGCTGGGATAGGGCAGGGGGAGGACCATGCAAAGCGAAACGCCGCGCCTGATTATCGGGCTGACGGGCGGTATCGGCTCCGGCAAAAGCCGCGTCGCCGATCTGCTCGCCTCGTGGGGCGCCACGGTCATCGACACCGACGAGATCTCGCGCTGCCTGACCGCGGCCGGCGGCGCCGCCATGCCCGCGATCGTGCGGGAATTCGGCCCGCAGGCGGCGGGGCCTGACGGTGCGATGGATCGCGACTGGATGCGCGCGAAGGTGTTCGCCGAACCGCAGGCCCGTGTGGCTCTGGAGGCGATCCTGCACCCCTTGATATCGCGCGAGGCGCTGGATGCGGGCGCGCGCGCGACGGGATGTTACGTGGTGTTCGTGGTGCCGCTGCTCATCGAATCGGGACGCTGGACGCAGCGGGTGGATCGGGTGTGCGTGGTGGATTGCGACCCCGACACCCAGATACGCCGCGTGCAGTCGCGCAGCGGGCTGACGGCCGACACCATACAGCGTATTATGGCGGCACAGGCCGCGCGGGATACCCGTCTGGCCGCTGCGCACGACGTTATTTTGAATGACGGCGCCACGTCCGCTCAAACGCTGTGCGCGCGGACGAGAGCACTGCACGACAGGTGGTGCGCCCTGGCGTCGGCATCGGGCCACGCCGCGTGATCGCGGCCGGCATCCATGACAACTTCGGCGCGACTTCGGTTGCGACCGGTTTTACGACGGGCCTGTATCCAGCGTGATCCTTTACGAATATCCCTTCAATGAGCGTATCCGGGCGTATCTGCGGCTGGAATATCTCTTCGACCGGCTGTTCTTCTTCGCGCGCCCGGGTGATCCCAAGAATCACCAGATCGCCGTCGGCACCATTTTCGACATCCTCGACGCCATCGAACGCACGGATGTGAAGAGCTCGGTCCTGCAGGATATCGAACGGCAGCGGCTGCAGCTGGTGGCGCTGCGCGATCACCCCGGCGTGGCGCAGGATGCGCTGGAAGGCATGCTGCGCGATATGGAAAAGACCAGCACGTCCCTGGTCAGCCAGGGCAAGACCGGCCAGCCGCTGCGGGAAAACGAATGGCTGGTCAGCCTGCGCGGACGCCTGGCCGTGCCCGGCGGCGGTACCCAGATCGAAATGCCGTCGTATTACGCCTGGCAGCAGAAGCCCGAAGCCGTGCGCTGCGCAGACCTGCAATCCTGGATAGAACCCTTGGTGCCCCTGCACGAGGGGCTGCAGATCGGTTTGCGGCTGCTGCGCGAATCCGGCCGGCGGGTCCAGGCCGTGGCCGAACAGGGGACCTACCAGCAGATGCTGGCAGGCAAGACGCACCAGCTGCTGCGCGTGTGGGTCGATGGCGAAAGCGGGATCTTTCCCGAGATCAGTGCTAATAAGTACATGATCTGGATACGGTTTTCCGTCCAGGACGGGGAGCTCAAGCCGCAGCAGGTTGCGCGCGACATGCGTTTCGAAATGTCCCTCTGCGCGTGAGCGGCCAGCCGCCCGCCTGCCATCCGCCCCACCGTCCCCTCGCCTGAAACACCCCGCCTGCCGCCCTCCGGCTGCGGCCCCGCGTCCGCCGAAGCTGAACGCCCGGGCGGGATACCTGTTGCGGCGGATTTCAAACGCCGTGGCCTTGCTATAAAACCGGAGTTGTCTGATGGACAATAGCGGGTCCCGGTAGCGTCCCCCTTTGGCCCCCATGTCCGATCGTCCATCCGTTTCCCCTGCTCCCCGGTCTCGCCGGCGCCTTGTCGCGTGGATCGTCGCGATCATCGTCCTGGCCGGCATCGCCTGGCTGGTATTCCGGCCCAAGGTCGGCGTCGAGCCGGGCGGACAGGCCCGCGTGGGCGCCGCCGGCCATCGAACGGGGGCGGCCGCCGGTGGCGGGGCCGGCGGGTCGCGCCATCGGCCCGGCGGCGCGCCAGGCGCCATGGCCGAGCCGCCGGTGCCGGTGCGCGTCTATGCCGCCGCCGTCAAGGACGTGGATATTTCGCTGCCTGCCCTCGGGACGGTCACCGCCTACAACACCGTCACGGTACGCAGCCGCGTCGATGGCGAACTGGTGCAGGTCAATTTCAAGGAAGGGCAGCACGTCAAGGCGGGCGACGTGTTGGCGCAGGTGGACCCGCGTCCTTTCAACGTGCAATTGCAGCAGGCGCTGGGGACGCAACAGCAGAACCAGGCGCAGCTGGAGAACGCGCGGCGCGACCTGGCGCGCTATCAGGCGCTGTTCAAGCAGGATTCCATCGCCAGGCAGCAGGTGGATACCCAGGCCGCGCTGGTCCGCCAGTTCGAGGGCACGCTGAAAACCGACCAGGCGAATGTGGATAACGCGCGCCTGCAATTGACCTTCGCGCGCATCACCGCGCCCATCGACGGGCGCCTGGGCCTGCGCCAGGTCGATCCCGGCAATCTGGTGTCCTCCGGCGATACCACGGGGTTGGTGGTGATCACCCAGACCCAGCCCATCGCCGTGATTTTCACGCTGCCCGAAACGCAGCTGCCCGAGGTGCGCGACCAGCTGCGGCAAGGCAGGACGCTGCGTGTCGATGCCTGGGACCGCGCCAATACCAAGCGCCTGGCGACCGGCGTGCTGGAAACCCTTGACAACCAGATCGACGTCAGCACGGGTACCGTCAAGTTGAAGGCGCGCTTCGACAACGCCGACGATGCGCTTTTCCCCAACCAGTTCGTCAACATCCAGCTGCTGGTCGAAACGCGCAAGGGCATGACGGTGATTCCCAACGGTGCGGTGCAGCGCGGGTCGCAGGGACCGTTCGTATTCGTGGCGCAGCCGGACAATACCGTGGTCGTGCGACAGCTGAAGCTGGGCCCCGTCAGCGGCGATCTGGTGGTCGTGAACGACGGACTCAAGCCGGGCGACCGCGTCGTCACCGAAGGCACTGACCGCCTGCGGGCCGGCGCCAGGGTCGAGGTGGTGACCGATGCCGCCGACGTCACGCCGCCCACGCCCGGCGCGTCGCTGGGCGCGGGACCGGCTACCGCCACCCCAAGCGCGCCAGCGCGGACCGCGCCGTGAGCCCGTCGCGCCTTTTCATCCTGCGGCCCGTCGCGACCACTCTTTCGATGGTGGCCATCCTGATCGCGGGGCTGATCGCCTATCGCCTGTTGCCGGTCGCGGCACTGCCGGAAGTCGATTACCCCACGATCCAGGTCGTCACGCTCTATCCCGGCGCCAGCCCGGATGTGATGACTTCGCTGGTCACATCCCCCCTGGAGCGGCAGTTCGGACAGATGCCGGGCCTGAACCAGATGTCCTCCACGAGTTCGGGCGGCGCATCGGTCATCACCCTGCAGTTCACGCTGGATATCTCGCTGGACGTGGCCGAACAGGAGGTGCAGGCGGCCATCAACGCCGCGTCCAATCTGCTGCCGACGGACCTGCCGCTGCCGCCGACCTATAACAAGGTCAATCCGGCGGATGCGCCGGTGCTGACGCTGGGCATCACCTCGCCGACCATGCCGCTGCCGCAGGTTCGCGACCTGATCGATACCCGCATGGCCCAGAAGCTGTCGCAGATTCCCGGCGTGGGCCTGGTCAGTATCGCGGGCGGCCAGCGTCCCGCGGTGCGCGTGCAGGTCAATCCGCAGGCGCTGGCGGCCAACGGGCTATCGATGTCTGACCTGCGGACCGCCATCGTCGCGGCCAACGTCAATCAACCCAAGGGCAACCTGGACGGCCCGCGGCGTTCGACGACCATCAACGCGAACGACCAGCTGAAGGCGCCCACGGACTACAACGACCTGATCATCGCCTACCGCAACAACGCGCCGGTGCGCCTGTCCGACGTCGCCAAGGCGGTGCAGGGCGCCGAGGATGTGCGCCAGGCCGCATGGGCGGGCGACAAGCCGGCGGTGCTGCTGAACGTGCAGCGCCAGCCTGGCGCGAACGTCATCGACGTCGTCGATCGCATCAATGCGCTGCTGCCGCAGTTGCGTGCATCGCTGCCGGCGACGCTGGACGTCACCGTGGTGGCCGACCGCACGCAAACCATACGCGATTCGATCGCCGACGTGCGCTTCGAATTGCTGCTCTCCGTGGCGCTGGTGGTGATGGTGACCTTCCTGTTCCTGCGCAGCGTGACGGCGACGCTGATCCCCAGTGTGGTGGTGCCGCTGTCGCTGATCGGCACTTTCGGGGTCATGTACCTGGCCGGTTTCAGCATCAACAATCTGACCCTGATGGCGCTGACGATCGCCACGGGCTTCGTGGTGGACGATGCGATCGTGATGATCGAGAACATTGCGCGCCACCTCGAGGAAGGCGAAACGCCTTTGCAGGCGGCGCTCAAGGGCGCCGGGCAGATCGGCTTCACGCTTATTTCGCTGACGTTCTCGCTGATCGCGGTATTGATCCCGCTGCTGTTCATGACGGAAGTGGTGGGGCGGCTGTTTCGCGAATTCGCCATCACGCTCGCGGTATCCATCCTGATTTCCCTGCTGGTGTCGCTGACGCTGACGCCCATGATGTGCGCGCGGCTGCTGCGCCAGGAAGGCAGGCGTGTGCGCCGCGACGCGGCCGGCCGCCCCCTGCCGGGCGCCGAAGCCGAAACCGTGGTGCCCGAGCCCGGACAGCGGGTTGCCCATCATGGCCGTTTCCACGAGTGGACAGGTTCGCTGATCGACCGGACCATCGCCGGCTACGACCGCATGTTGCGGGTCGTGCTGGACCATCAGCCGCTGACGCTGCTGGTGGCGCTGGCGACGTTCGCCCTGACCGTCCTGCTGTATACCGTCGTGCCCAAAGGCTTCTTCCCGTCCCAGGACACCGGGCTCATCCAGGCGATTACGCAGGCGTCGCAGACCATTTCCTTCCCGGCCATGGCGGAGCGCCAGCAGGAGGCCGCGCGCATCATCCTGGCCGATCCCGACGTGCAGACCGTGTCGTCGTTCATCGGCGTCGACGGCAGCAACGCCACGCTAAGCGCCGGGCGCATCCAGATCGCGCTGAAGCCGCGGGGCGAGCGCAACGGATCGATGACGGAAGTGCTGGCGCGGCTGCGCCACGCGCTGGCGGGGATGCAAGGCATGACCGTCTATATGCAGCCGGTGCAGGACCTGACCATCGAGGACCGTATCAGCCGCACGCAGTACCAGCTGACGCTGTCGAATCCGGACCTGAAGCTGCTCAGCGCGTGGACGCCGCGTGTCGTGGACCGGCTGCGCCAGCTGCCGCAGCTGGCCGATGTGACCGACGATCTGCAGGATGAAGGCCTGGAGACCTACATCGACATCGACCGCGATGCGGCGTCCCGGCTGGGCATTACGGCCGCCGTCATCGACGAGGCCTTGTACAACGCATTCGGCCAGCGGCTGATCTCCACGATCTTCACGCAGTCCGCCCAGTACCGGGTGGTGCTGGAGGTGCAGCCGCAGTTCAGCCGCGGACCCGATTCCTTGTCGCAAATCTACGTGCCGACGTCCAGTGGCTCGCAGGTGCCGCTGTCCAGCATCGCGCGCATCAGCGAATCCAGTACGGTGCTGGCGATCAACCGCCTGGACCAGTTCCCCATGGTGACCGTGTCGTTCAATCTGGCGCCGGGTGCCTCGCTGTCGGATGCGGTGACCGCGATTCATGCCGCGGAACAGGATATGGGCGTGCCCGCAGGCATCGAGACGCGCTTCCAGGGCGCGGCCCAGGCGTTCCAGAATTCGCTGACCAGCACGCTCTGGCTGATCCTGGCCGCCATCGTCACCATGTATATCGTGCTGGGCGTGCTGTACGAAAGCTTCATCCATCCGGTGACCATCCTGTCGACGCTGCCTTCGGCCGGTGTGGGGGCGCTGCTGGCGCTGCTGATCACGCGCACCGAACTGGACATGATCGGCATCATCGGCATCATCCTGCTGATCGGCATCGTGAAGAAAAACGCCATCATGATGATCGACTTCGCCCTGGAGGCCGAGCGCAAGCGCGGCCTGCCGCCACGCGAGGCCATCCATGAGGCGGCGCTGCTGCGCTTCCGGCCCATCCTGATGACCACCCTGGCGGCGCTGTTCGGCGCGGTGCCGCTGATGCTGTCCACCGGCACGGGCTCGGAGCTGCGCCAGCCGTTGGGCCTGGTCATGGTGGGGGGGCTGCTGGTCAGCCAGGTCCTGACGCTGTTCACCACCCCTGTCATCTACCTGATGTTCGACCGGTTGTCGCACCGCTGGGCCGTGCGCCGCCGCGGCGGACGGGCGGAGGCGCCGCGATGATCCTGTCGGCGCCCTTCATCGTGCGGCCGGTGGCCACCACGCTGCTATCCCTGGCGGTGGTGCTGGCGGGCTCGCTGGCCTTCCGCCTGCTGGCGGTCGCGCCGCTGCCGCAGGTGGATATCCCGACCATCTCCGTCACGGCCAGCCTGCCCGGGGCCAGCCCCGAAACCATGGCTTCCAGCGTGGCAACCCCGCTGGAGCGCGCATTGGGCGCCATCGCCGGCGTGACCGAGATGACGTCCAGCAGCACGCAGGGCTCCACGCGCATCACGCTGCAATTCGACCTTGGCCGCGACATCGACGGCGCCGCGCGCGACGTGCAGGCGGCCATCAATGCCTCGCGCACGCTGCTGCCCAGCGGCCTGAAAAGCAACCCCACCTATCGCAAGGCGAATCCGTCGGCCGCGCCCATCATGACGCTGGCGCTGACCTCGGACACGCACACGCAGGGCGAGCTCTACGACCTGGCCTCCACCATCGTGGCGCAAAAGCTGTCGCAGGTGAACGGCGTGGGCGACGTGACGGTGGGCGGCAGCTCGCTGCCCGCGGTGCGGGTGGAGGTGCTGCCCGGCGCGCTGACCAGCCGCGGGGTGTCGCTGGACGAGGTGCGCACGGCGCTGTCCAACGCCAACGCCAACCGGCCCAAGGGCTTTATCGATAGCGGCCAATACCAATGGACCATCATGGCCAGCGACCAGCTGAGCAAGGCGGCGCAGTACCGCCCGCTCATTGTGGCTTGGCGCGACGGTGCGCCCGTGCGGCTGTCCGACGTGGCCACGGTCGAGGACTCGGTCGAGGACCTGTTCCAGACCGGCTTCTACAACGAACGCAAGGCCATCCTGCTGATCGTGCGGCGCGAGGCTGCCGCCAACATCATCCAGGTCGTCGATTCGCTGCGCGAGGAACTGCCGCAGCTGCAGGCGCAGATGCCCGGCGGCGTGCAGCTGGCGGTGGCCCAGGACCGCAGCCCCAGCATCCGGGCGTCGCTGCACGAAGCCGAGATGACGCTCATCATCGCGGTGGGCCTGGTCATGGTCGTGGTGCTGGTTTTCCTGCGCCGCCTGCGCGCGGCGCTGATCCCCTGCGTGGCGGTGCCGGTGTCGCTGATAGGCACCTTCAGCATCATGTACCTGTGCGGCTATACGCTGAACACCATCTCGCTAATGGCGCTGATCGTCGCCACGGGCTTCGTCGTCGACGATGCCATCGTGGTGCTCGAGAACATCATGCGCTACATCGAAAGAGGCATGTCGCCGGTGCGCGCGGCCATGCGCGGCGCGCGCGAGGTCGGCTTCACGGTGCTGTCGATGAGCCTGTCGCTGGTGGCGGTGTTCATACCCATCCTATTGATGGGCGGGGTGGTGGGGCGCTTTTTCCGCGAATTCGCCGTGACGCTGTCGGCGGCCATCCTGGTATCGCTGGTGACGTCGCTGACCCTGACACCGATGATGTGCGGCCGGATGCTGCGCGCGCGCGACGAGGAGCCGTCGTCGGAAAGCCGCCGGGCGCTGTTCGCCCGGCTGGGGGCGTGGTCGGAACGCGGCTTCCAGCGCCTGAGCGACGGCTATTCCCGCTCGCTGCGCTGGACGCTGAACCACGGCCCGCTGGTCATGGTGGTCCTGCTGCTGACCGTGTGCCTGAACGTCTACCTGTACATCATCGTGCCCAAGGGATTTTTCCCGAACCAGGATACCGGTCAGTTGCTGGGATTCTTCCGTGTCGACCAGGGCACGTCGTTCCAGGCGACGGTGCCCAAGCTGGAATACATGCGCAGGATCGTGCTGTCCGATCCCGCGGTGCAGAGCATGACCGGCTACGCCGGCGGGCGCGGCGGCAGCAATAGCAGTTTCATGCAGATCCAGCTCAAGCCGCTGGCCCAACGCGGCGTATCGGCGGAGGTGGTGATCGAACGCCTGCGCGGACGCCTGCAAAGCATTCCCGGCGCGCGCATGTTCCTGGTGGCGCAGCAGGACATCCGCATCGGCGGCCGGGCCAGCAGCACGGGCTCGTACGACTACGCTCTGATGGCCAGCGACCTGTCGACGCTGCGGACCTGGATGCCGCGCGTGCAGCAGGCGCTGGCCAGGCTACCGGAACTGGTGGATGTCGATACCGACGTCGAGGACAAGGGCCAGCAGGTCAACCTGGTGATCGATAGGGAAGCCGCCACCCGGCTCGGGGTGAGCATGTCGGATATCTCCGCCGTGCTGAACAACTCCTTCAGCCAGCGCCAGGTGTCCGTTATGTACGGCCCGCTGAACCAGTACCACGTAATACTGGGTGTCCCGCAGAGTTTCGCGCGCGACGCGCAATCGCTGCGCAACGTCGATGTGGTCAGCGCCAGCGGCGCGCGCGTGCCGCTGGCCTCGTTCGCCTCGTTCGAAGTCGGCAGCGCGCCGCTGAGCGTGCAGCACCAGGGGCTGTTCGTCGCCGATACGATTTCGTTCAGCCTGGCGCCCGGCGTATCGCTGGGGCAGGCCAGCGATGCGGTGGACGCCGCGGTGGCGCGCATCGGCCTGCCGACGGACCAGATCCAGGCCAGCTTCCAGGGCACGGCCGCGGCCGCGCAGCAGACCCTGCAGCAGCAGCCCTGGCTGATCCTGGCCGCGCTGGTCACCATGTATATCGTGCTGGGCATCCTGTACGAAAGCTTCGTGCATCCCTTTACCATCCTTTCCACGCTGCCGTCCGCCGGGATCGGCGCCCTGCTGGCGCTGATGCTGATGCGCAGCCAGTTCACCGTGATCGCGCTGATCGGCGTCTTCCTGCTGATCGGCATCGTCAAGAAGAACGCCATCATGATGGTCGACTTCGCCCTGGCGGCCGAACGCGGGCGGGGCCTGGCACCGCGGGAAGCGATCTTCGAGGCCTGCGTCACGCGCTTCCGGCCCATCATGATGACCACGCTGGCGGCGATCATGGGCGCGATCCCGCTGGTGCTGGCCACCGGGACCGGGGCGGAGCTGCGCCAGCCCCTGGGCATTACCATCGTCGGCGGCCTGTTCGTCAGCCAGGTGCTGACGCTGTACACCACGCCCGTCGTTTATCTCTATCTGGATCGCCTGCGCCACTGGGCGCGGCGCCGCCGCGCCGCGCGCGCCGTCGCGCCTTCCACGGATTATTCATGACCCGCTCGTTCGAACCCTGCCCGCCCGCCGCGCTGGCGCGACTGCTTTCGGTGATGGCCCTGTGCGGCGCCTTGGGCGCCTGCGCGGTGGGCCCGGATTATGTCCGCCCCGCGATGGACGTCGGCACGCAGTTCAAGGAAGGCCAGGACGATACGCCGGGCTGGAAACCGGCACGGCCCAACGAACTGGCCGACCGCGGCGCCTGGTGGCAGGTCTATCAGGACCCGCTGCTGGACGATCTGATGCGCCGGCTGGACGCCGCCAATCTGGATATCGCGCAGGCCGAGGCGAACTACCGCCAGGCCCAGGCGCTGGTGCGCGGTGCGCGGTCGGCATTTTTCCCGACCGTCGGCGCGGGCGCCGGCGTCACGCGATCCGGGGGTGGGACGGGCGCTTCATCGGGCAACGGCACCGTGGGCAACACCTATTCGCTCAGCGGCACGGTCAGCTGGGAAGCCGACCTGTGGGGATCCGTCCGGCGTTCCGTGGAGGCCAGCCGGGCCGGCGCGCAGGCCAGCGCGGCGGACCTCGCCGCCGCCCGCCTGAGCGCGCAAAGCACGCTGGCGCAGGATTACTTCCAGCTGCGCGTGCTGGACGAACAGGAACGGCTGCTGCGCGAGACGGTGGAGACCAACGAACGCTCGCTGCAGCTGACCATCAATCGCTACAACGCGGGCGTGGCGGCGAAATCCGATGTGGCCGTGGCGCGCACCCAGCTTGAGAACACGCGCGCGCAATGGGTGGACCTGGAATGGCAGCGCGGCCAGTTCGAACATGCCATCGCGGTGCTGATCGGCGAGCCGCCCTCGAAATTTTCGATTGCCCCCGCGCCTTTTACGCAGAAAGTGCCCGCCATCCCGGTAGGCCTGCCCTCGCAGTTGCTGGAGCGCCGCCCCGATGTCGCCGGCGCGGAACGCCGCACCGCGCAGGCCAATGCGCAGATCGGCGTGGCGCAGGCTGCCTGGTTTCCCGACCTGACGCTGAGTGCCGACGGCGGATTCCGCAGCGGCCAATTCGCCCAATGGCTGACGGCGCCGGCGCGCTTCTGGTCCATCGGCCCGGCCCTGGCGCAGACCCTGTTCGACGGCGGCCTGCGCGCGTCCCAGGTCGAATCCGCGCGTGCCGCGTATGACTCGCAGGCGGCCGCCTACCGGCAGGTCGTGCTGGGAGCGCTGCGCGAGGTCGAGGACACCATGATCCAGCTGCGCGTATACGACCGCGAGCAGCAGGTGCAGCGGCGCGCGCTGGAGGCCGCGCGCGAGTCGCTGGAGCTGACGCGCAACCAGTACAAGGAAGGCATCGTGGATTACCTGAGCGTGGCGGTGCTGGAGAACACCGCGTTGAGTTCCGAGCGCCAGGCGATATCCCTGATGGGCAACCGGCTGGTCGCCAGCGTGCAGCTGATCGCCGCGCTGGGTGGCGGCTGGGACGGCAATGTGGACGCGCCGCTCATGCCGCAGGCGGACGCGAATGTTCCGGGTGCCGCAGCGCCCGCCGCCCCGGCGTCCCCGTCGGCGTCCGCGACGCAATCCCCATCCACGGCCGCGCCGCGCCAATAAGGCGCGCGCGTTATGCGCCGAACAGCGCCCTGATCGCGGCGATGCCGTGCGCGCCGTGTTCCTGGGCCGCGGACAGGGTATCCGGCCCCTGGCCGCCGATGGCATAGGCGGGCAGGCCGGCATCCCGGTTGATGTCCATGAAGGCCGTCCAGCCAAGTCCGGCCTGGCCGGGGTGGCTGGCGGTTTCGGCCACCGGGCCGACGACCGCGAAGTCGGCGTCCAGCCGGCGCGCCTGCGCCATTTGTTGCGCGTCATGTACGGAGACGCCCACCCAGTAGCCGTCCCGCGCCAGCGGGCGCTGCGCGTGCGCGGCGGCGTCGGTGGCGCGCAAATGCACGCCGTCCGCTTCCCGCCACCAGGGTTCCGGATGCGCGCTGTTCACCAGCACACGGGCGCCGATCCGCCGGCAAAGCTTCAGCACCTGCTGCAGCGCTTCGTGCAGGCTGGCCGATGCCGTCCCATCGGGCCAGCCCGGCTCGCGCAGCTGGACCAGCCGCAGGCCGTCGTCCAGCGCATGCCGCAGGCGCGCCAGGAAACCCGGCAGGCCCGCGGGCGAGCCGATATTGCTGATGCCGTAGGTATCGGGCAGTCGCAGCCAGCGCAGCGGCGGCAGCGTGGCGGGCAGCAGTTCGCCCACGCTGGCGGCATAGGCCGGGTCGACCCATTCCAGCCGCTGGTTTTCAAGGCCGCGCGGATCGCCCTGCCAGCCGGTAACGCGGCAGAATGCCAGCCTGACGGTGGTATGGGGATAGGCGTGGACATAGGTGACCCAGCGCCGCGCGGCGGTCACCTGGATGCCGAGTTCTTCGTCCAGCTCGCGCGCCAGCGCCTGCAGGACGGTCTCGCCGGGCTCCAGCTTGCCCCCGGGCAGCTCCCACCAGCCCGCCCACGGCTTGCCTTCCGGGCGCTGGCCCAGCAGCAGCTTGCCGTCGCGGCGCAGGATCAGCCCCGCCGCGACGTCGACGATCTGTTCAGACATGGCGGGCCGCCCAGTCGCGCGCGAACTGATACGCCACCCGGCCCGACCGCGAGCCGCGCTCGATCGTCCATTGCAGCGCTTCGGTGCGCGACGATTCGATGTGTTCTTCCGGGCAACCGAGTTCGCGCAGCCAGTGGCGCACGATATCCAGGTAGTCGTCCTGGCGGAAGGGATAGAAAGACAGCCACAGGCCGAAGCGCTCGGACAGCGAGATTTTTTCTTCCACGGTTTCGCCGGGATGGATTTCGCCATCGGGCTGGTGTTTGGCCTGCAGATTCTCGCTCATGTATTCGGGCATCAGGTGCCGTCGATTGGACGTCGCGTAGATCAGCACATTGTCGCCCGATGCCGCCACCGAGCCGTCCAGCACCGACTTCAAGGCCTTGTAGCCGGCCTCGCCTTCCTCGAAGGACAGGTCGTCGCAGAAGACGATGAAGCGCTCCGGGCGCGTACCGACCATTTCGACGATATCGGCCAGGTCGCCGAGGTCGGACTTGTCGACTTCGATCAGGCGCAGGCCGCGTGGCGCGTAGGCCGCCAGCATGGCCTTGACCAGCGAGCTTTTGCCGGTGCCGCGCGCACCCGTCATCAACACATTGTTGGCGGGTTTCTTTTCCAGGAAGTGCAGCGTATTGCGATCGATGATGCCTTTCTGGCGTTCGATGTGCTGCAGGTCGTCCAGGTCGATGCGCGACACGTGGCGCACCGCGTCCAGCCAGCCGCGCGATCCGCGCTTGCGCCAGCGAAAGGCATGGGCGCTCCAGTCGATGTCCGGCGGCGCCGGGGGCAGATAGGCTTCGAGCTGGGCCAGGACGCGCTCGGCCCGGGCGATAAGGGTGGTGAATTCGGAAGAAACAGTCACTGTAGTGGTTCCAGGCGATCGGCTACCCGTTCAGGAGCGGTAGTCCGCGTTGATGCTGACATACTCGTGCGAGAAGTCGCAGGTATAGACGGTGTCGGCAACCTGCCCGCGGCCCAGCGCGATGCGCACGAGGATTTCGGCCTGCTTCATGACGCGCTGGCCGTCTTCCTCGCGGTAGTCGGGGTTGCGGCCGCCCTGCGTGGCCACCAGCACGTCGTCCAGCCACAGGCGCAGGCGGCCGACGTCCAGGTCGTCGATGCCGGCATAGCCGACGGCGGCCAGGATGCGGCCCAGGTTGGGGTCCGACGCGTAAAAGGCCGTCTTGACCAGCGGCGAATGGGCGACGGCATAGGCGACCTTCAACGCTTCGTCGGTGTTGCCGGCTTCTTCCACGCGGATGGTGATGAATTTGGTGGCGCCTTCGGCGTCGCGGACGATCTTCTGCGCCAGTTCGGCGGCCGCGTCGCCAAGCGCGCCCGCCAGTTCGGCGTAGTGCGGGTCGCTTTCGCTTTCCACGCGCAGGCCGGACTTGCCGGTGGCGATGACGATGAAAGAGTCATTGGTCGAGGTATCGCCGTCCACTGTAATGCGGTTGAAGGACCGGTCGGCGATCTGGCGCGTCAGTTTTTCCAGCAGCGGCCGGGCGATGCCCGCGTCGGTGGCCAGGAAGCCCAGCATGGTGGCCATGTTGGGCCGGATCATGCCGGCACCCTTGCTGATGCCGGTAAAGGTAACGGTGTGGCCGCCGATGGTCCTGCGTGCCGACGAGATCTTCGGCAGCGTGTCCGTGGTCATGATGCCGTGCGCGGCATTCATCCAGTTGTCCGGCGCCAGCGTGGCGATGGCCTGGGGCAGGCCGGCCACGAGGCGGTCGACAGGCAGCGGCTCGAGGATGACGCCCGTGGAAAAAGGCAGGATCTGGGTGGGCTTGACCTTCAGCAGGCCGGCCAGGGCAGTGCAGGTGGCCTGGGTCCGCGCCAGGCCGTCCGCGCCCGTGCCGGCGTTGGCGTTGCCGGTGTTGATCACCAGCGCCGCGATGGCGTCGCCGCCGGCCAGATGGCTTTCGCATACCTGGACCGGCGCGGCGCGGAAGCGGTTGCGCGTGAAAACGCCGGCCACGGCCGCGCCCTCGGCCAGGCGGAACACCGTCAGATCCCGTCGCCCCGCTTTGCGGATGCCGGCTTCGGCGACGCCGATGTCGACGCCGGATACGGGAAAAATTTCGGATTCGGAGGGGATCTTCAGGTTGACGGCCATGGGAGTCTCTGTGGCGGCCCGATGCGACGGACCGGCGTGGGCGAATCGCCGTCCGTGCGGAACGGCGGTGGCGAAGGCGCCTATTATCCCAGCGTTTTGGCCCTAGGGCGTGGTGCCCAGGGACGCGACATCCAGAACGCCGGCGGCGCGGTTGCTCATGATGCCGCGCACGCTGCCGTCGGGCGACTGCAGGACCGATTGCCCGGAGGGCACGTCGTCGCCGTCATTGCGGCCGGCGGAACGCCCGCGCGACGGACTGAAAACCAGGTCGCCCGGCCTGGCGCCGGCGACCGTGGCGCTGGCCGTCGCCACTCGCGTGCCGGCCGGGTAGGTCATGGGGCCCAGGGTGTATTCCTTGCCCAGGCTGCCCTCGAACCACAGCAGCTTGCGGGCGCGGTCCAGGCGCAGGTCCGCCTTCAGCAGCGGCATGCCGGCCACCATGGAAGGTTCGCTGCCGTCGGTGCGCAACAGCCAGCCGTCCACATGCTGGAAATCCGTAGCCGGGCGCGGCCCGTGGCGCAGCGCGACCCAGGTGCCCGCCGGCAGCGGCTGCCCGTCCACGGTATTGCCTCCCGCGAGGTGGCAACTGCTGAAGCGCAGCGTGCCGTTGTCGTCGGCCTTGAATTCCACTTTGTGGCCGCGGGTGCAGCGCCAGCCGTCGGCGCTTTCGTCTTCCGGCAGGGTGCCCGACGCGCCGGTGGCGCGGAATTCCCGCACGCCGGATTGAGCCAGATAGCGTTCCAGGCTGTTGACCGGGATGCCGCCGACCGGAACGGGGCGGGGAAAATACGCCATCTGGAAGGTGTCCGGCCGGCCGGGCAGGCGGACCAGCAAGCGCGTGCCCGCCGGCATGTCGATGCCCGCCAGTGTCCGGGAAGCATCCAGGACCAGGGTGTGGGCCGCCTGGTCGGCGGCGGCCTGCCGGGTATCGAACCAGTGCACGGCCAGGCGGGCCGGGAAGATGCCGCCGACGATGGCCAGGGCCAGCATGGCGACGGCATTGCTGCGCGGGCGGGCACGCAGGCGGGTCCGGGCCAGCCGGTTGGTGCACAGCACGGCGATCCAGGTCAGCAGCGTGGCCAGGCACACCAGCGAAACCGCCAGCATGGGGTAGAAGTTGCCGCCGGGCAGCGCGACCGGGATCATCGGGGTTCTGACGGATCGTTGAAGAAATCAGCGCGCCTGCGCGCGACTGGCCACGACCTGCAGTTTAAGCTCTCCCAGGGTTTGAAAGAGTGCGTTGCGGCTGCTTTCCGGCAAACCCGACAGCAATTCCTTCACCCAGGCCTCGTGGGCGCGCGCCATCCGGGCGAAAGTCTTGCGTCCCTGCGGGGTCAACCTGATCAGCGAGGTGCGCCGGTCCGAAGCAACCTTGGTGCGCGTGACCAGGCCTTCCTTTTCCAGCTGATCGGTGATGCCGGTGATGTTGCCGTTGGTCACCATCATATGGCGCGACAGTTCGCCCATCTTCATGCCCTTGGGTGCGCGTTGCAATTGCGCCATCAGGTCGAAGCGCGGCAGGGTGGTATCGAATTCGGCGCGCAGGCGGCCGCGGATTTCGCCTTCCACCAGATTTGCGCATGTCAGCAGGCGCAGCCACAGGCGCAGCGCATGATGGTCGTCCGGCGCGGCCCGCGATTCCAGGTCGGGCGGCTGCGTCATGGCTGCCGCCCGCCGGCCGGGGCCGAGGTGCCGGGATGCCCGTCGCCGGCGCCGCCGTCCGGATGCAGTCCCATCTGCGCGAAGATGGCGCGCGTGACGGGCGCGTCGGGATCGTTCAGCCGCAGCACGATATCGAAATGGTTGCTGCCCGGCATCGGCACATAGCGGGCATCGCCGCCGCGGGCGCGCAGCGCATCCACGTAGTCGCGCGTTTGCCGTTTGAATTCGTCCGTCTCGTTTGCCCCATGGCTGGCGACGACGGGCGGGGGCGCGGCGGGCAGGTGCAGCATCGGACTGTTGCGCGCGGCCGATTCCGGCGTCAGGCGCATCCATTCGTTGATGTGCGTGTGGACCAGCGGCGTCAGGTCGAACAGGCCCGACAAGGGCGCGGCGCCGCGGACGATATCGGCCGGCACGCCGTAGCGCGCCTGCCAGTCGTCCGTCAGCAGCATGCCGGCCAGATGGCCGCCGGCCGAGCTGCCGCCGACGTGGATGCGCGCCGGGTCGCCGCCATGCGCGGCGATATTCCGGTGCAGCCACGCCATGGCGCGGCGGATCTGGTCCACGATGCGGTCCAGCGTGACCGCCGGCGCCAGGGAATAGTTCACCGCGACCAGCACCGCGCCGGCGCGCGTGAACGCGGGCGCCATGGCGCTGGAGTCGTCCTTGGACAGCAGGCGCCAATAGCCGCCGTGCAGGAACACGAACACCGGCGCGGCGCCGGGGCGGGCCGACGGGAAGATGTCCAGCGTTTCGTCGGCGTGATCGCCGTAGGCCACGTCGGTCACGCAGGGCAGCGTCTGGCGCGCGTGCCGGCTTTGTTCGGCATACTGGCGCATGATGTCGCTGAAATCGGGTGCGGTGGCGCGTGCGTTGTATTGGATATCCAGCGCGGCGCGATCGTAGTCGCGATAGAGGGGTGCCATGGGGGTATTGGTAAAAACCCTAGACTTGTTCCGCACATTACTTTAAACCTAAACTATGTCGGACGCCAGCGCGCAGGGGGAATCTAGGCGCTGGCGGTCCGTGGAACCGCATCTCAAACATTCAAGAACCGGCCGGCGCGGCTCGCGCCAGGAGCATCGCATGCGTTTCATCCCGTCTCTCATCGCGGCCGCCGCGCTGCTGCCCGGCATTGCCGCGGCGGACACCATCAAGGTCGGCATCGCCAACGATATTTCCGGACCGTTCTCGGCCCTGGGCGCCGAAGCCCGCGATGGGTTCAATCTGGCCATCAAGCAACTGGGCAACAAGCTGGGCGGCCAGCCCGCCGAATTCCTGCAGACGGACATGGGCGGCAATCCTGACCAGGCGCGGCAATTGGTCACGCGCTATATCCAGCGCGAAAAGATCGATTTCTTCACCGGCCCCATCGGATCGAACGTGGCGCTGGCGGTCGGCCCCGCGCTGTTCGCCGCCAAGGTCCCGTACCTGTCGAACAATCCCGGTCCCAGCCAGTATGCCGGCGAGCAATGCAACACCTACTGGTTCGGCACGGCGTACCAGAACGATGCCTTCCATGAGGTGGCGGGCAAAATGGCGGCCGACCGTGGCTACAAGAAGATGCTGGTCATCGCACCGGACTATCCGGCCGGGCGCGATGCACTGACCGGCTTCAAGCGCGGCTACAAGTCGCCGGTGGCCGAGGAAATCTATACCAAACTGGGCCAGCTGGACTATGCCGCGGAGCTCGCGCAGATACGCGCCGCCAAGCCGGATGCCGTGTACATCTTCCTGCCCGGCGGCATGGGCATCAATTTCATCAAGCAATTCGTCGGTGCCGGCCTGAAGGGCGGGATCGCGCTGGTGGGACCGGGGTTCTCCGCCGACGAGGATGTGATCCAGGCCGTCGGCGCCGACATGATCGGCATGTACAACACGGCGCAATGGGCGCATGACCTGGACGTGCCGGCCAACAAGGACTTCGTGGCCGCCTTCCGCAAGGAATACAACGGCCGCTATCCGTCGTTGTACGCGGCCCAGGCCTATGACGCGATCATGGCCATGGACGCGGCCGTCCGGCAGAGCGGGGGCAAGGCCAGCGACCGCCAGGCCATCGTGGCCGCCCTGTCCAAGGCCGACTTCACGTCGGTACGCGGCAAGTTCACCTACGGCGCCAACCACTATCCCATCCAGGCCTACTACGTGCGCGTGGTCGACAAGGACGGCAGCGGCCGCGTGACCAACAAGCTGGTGGGTAAGGCGGTCGATCACTACCAGGACGTCTACGTCGGCCAGTGCAAACTCTGACCGCGCCATGGGATACACGCTCGTCCTGGAGCAATTGCTCAACGGACTGCAATTCGGACTGATGCTGTTCCTGATCGCCGCCGGCCTGACCCTGGTCTTCGGCGTGATGGACATCCTGAACCTGGCGCACGGTTCGCTGTACATGGCGGGCGCCTACGTGGCGGCCGAAACCATGCAGCGCACCGGTTCCTTCGTGGCTGCCGTGTGCGTGGCCGCGCTTGCCACCGGAATCATCGGCGCCGTGCTGGAGCTGGTGTTGATCCGCCGCCTGGCGGTGCGCGACCATCTGGCGCAGGTCCTGGGCACGTACGCGGTCATCCTGATCGCGGGAGACCTGGTCAAGATGATCTGGGGGCCGGCGCCGGTCATGCTGGCCACGCCGGCGGCCCTGAGCGGACCCGTGCGCCTGTTGCCGGACCTGATGTATTCCTCGTATCGCCTGATGATCATCGTCGCCGGCCTGCTGGTGGCGCTGGGCCTCTATTTGTTCGTGACGCGCACCCGCGCCGGGGTGCTGGTGCGCGCCGGCGCATCGAACCGGCAGATGGCCACCCGCATGGGCGTGCGCGTGCCGCTGTTGTTCCTGGGCGTCTTCTGCCTGGGCGCCATGCTGGCCGCGGTGGCCGGCGCGCTGCTGGGGCCACTGACGGCGGTGCAGGTCGGCATGGGAGAGGACATCCTGATCCTCGTCCTGGTGTGCATCGTGATCGGCGGCATCGGCTCCATACGGGGCGCCTTCGTCGGCGCGCTGCTGGTCGGCATGGTCGATACCGCCGGCCGTGCCTTCCTGCCGCTATTGCTGCGCCAGGTTTTCGCGCCATCGGTGGCCGGGAGCGTCGGCCCCACGCTGGCGGCCCTGTCCATCTACCTCCTGATGGCGGCGGTGCTGGTGTTCCGCCCCGCCGGCCTGTTTCCCGCGCGCGGCTGATTATGCGACGTACAACGATGTGGACGATGGTGGGAGTGGCCGCGCTGGCGCTGTTCCCGCTGGTCGCGCCCTTCATGGGCCTGGACTTCTATATCTCGTTCGTGCGCCGGGTGCTGATCTTCGCGCTGGCGGGCGCGGGCCTGAACCTGGTGCTGGGCTACGGCGGCATGGTCGCGCTGGGGCATGCCGCCTTCTTCGGCGCGGGCGCCTATGCGGCGGCGATACTGGGCGTGGCGGGCGTGCGGTCGGCGTTCATCGTGTGGCCCGCGGCGGCGGCACTGGCCGGGCTGCTGGCCTGGATCACCGGCGCGATATCGCTGCGCACGCGCGGCGTCTACTTCATCATGATCACGCTGGCCTTCGCGCAGATGCTGTATTACGTCTTCATTTCGCTGCGGCAGTATGGCGGCGAGGACGGCCTGAACCTGCCCGGGCCGGCCGCCTTGCCCGGCGTCGATCTGGGCGCCGATCTGCCGTTCTACTATGTGGTCCTGCTGGTGTTCTTGCTGCTGTCGGCGGGCTTGAACCGGTTGACCGCTTCGCGCTTCGGCGCCGCGCTGCAGGGCGTGCGCGAAAACGAATCGCGCATGGTGGCGCTGGGTTATCCCGTCTACCGGATCAAGCTCGCGGCCTTTGTCGCCGGTGCCGCAGTGGCCGGGCTGGCGGGGGCGCTGCTGGCCAATAACAATCTGTTCGTATCGCCGAACCTGATGCATTGGACACAGTCGGCGAACCTGCTGATTATGGTGCTGGTCGGCGGCATGGGGTTGCGCTACGGCGGCCTGGCGGGCGCGGCGCTGATGCTGACGCTGGAAGAAGTCCTGCGCATGTGGACCGAGTACTGGCATCTGCCGCTGGGGCTGGTGTTGCTGGCGGTGGTATTCGGCGCGCCCCGGGGAGTGGCGGGGCTGGCGGCCCCGTGGTTCGCGGGCAAACCGCGGGGCGAAGACCTGACTGGCCTGCCGGCCACGGCGCCGGCCGCGGCCGCGCGGCCCGCCCGGGCCGCGGCGCCCGCTTCATCCGCGGCGCCCGCGACGGCGACGCCATCGGCCTCGACCCAGTCTCCGGCGCTGAGCGCGCAAACGCTGGTCAAGCGCTTCGGCGCCCTGGTGGCGACCGACAGCCTGTCCCTGACGCTGATGCCCGGAGAAATCCATGCCGTCATCGGGCCCAACGGCGCGGGCAAGTCGACCCTCATCCATCTGCTTGCCGGCACGCTGCCGGCAGATGCCGGCAGGCTCTGCCTGAACGACGCCGACATCACGCATCTGGCCGCGCACCAGCGCGTCGCCGCCGGCCTCTCCCGGTCCTATCAGATCACCAATATATTCAAGCGCCTGTCCGTGCGCGACAACCTGATGCTGGCCGTTCAGGCGCACGACGGCGGCGGCCTGGGCTGCTGGAGCCCGCGCAGCGCCGATCGCCCCCTGTATCACGCCGCCCACGCCCTGGCGCGGGAATGCGGCCTGGACGAAGAGCAACTGGCCCGCCGTGCCGATACCTTGCCGCATGGCGAGCAGCGCAAACTGGAGTTCGCGCTGGCGCTGGCCGCGCGGCCCAGTGTGCTGCTGCTGGATGAACCCATGGCCGGAATGGGGCCGGACGAAACCGCGCGGCTGGCGGACCTGATCGAATCGATGCGCGGACGCGCCGCCATGCTGCTGGTCGAACACGATATGGAAGCCGTATTCCGTTTGGCCGACCGCATTTCGGTGCTGGTCTATGGACGGATCATCGCCACGGGCACCCCGGACGAGATCCGCAATGACGCGGCGGTGCGCCAGGCCTATCTTGGGGACGAGATGGACGCAAGTCCGCTCGCGGCGACATGAGCGAGGGCGTGGACGGCGCAATGCTCCATCTGCAAGGCGTGCAAAGCGGCTACGGCGCCAGCCAGGTGCTGTTCGGCGTCGATATGTCCGTCAACGCCGGAGAAGTGGTTACCCTGCTGGGCCGCAACGGCATGGGCAAGACCACCTTGCTGCGCACGCTGTTCGGCGAGTTGCCCCTGAGGGCCGGGGGCATCCGCTTCGACGGGCGCGAGATCGGCGGCTGGGCGACCGACCGCATCGCGCGCGCCGGGATCGCCATAGTCCCGGAAGGGCGCCAATGCTTTCCCAATCTGACCGTGCGCGAGCACCTGACCGCCTTCGCCACGGCCCGGCGCGGCACCGTCCCGGGCGCCGCGCCATGGACGCCCGAACGCGTCTGCGAGCTCTTCCCCCGCCTGGCCGAGCGCGCCGGCAACATGGGCAACCAGCTGTCCGGCGGCGAGCAACAGATGCTTGCCATCGGCCGCGCGCTGGTGACCAACCCGCGCCTGCTCATCCTGGACGAGGCGACCGAAGGACTGGCGCCCAAGGTGCGCGAGGAAATCTGGGCCTGCCTGGCGCGCCTGCGGGCGGCCGGACAGACCATCCTGGTGATCGACAAATATGTCGAGCGGCTGCTGGCCCTGGCCGACCGCCACATCATCCTGGAACGGGGACGCATCGTATGGACGGGCGATTCGCGCCAGTTGGACGCCGACCGCGGACTGTGGAGCCGCTACCTGGGCGTGTGATCCCCCCGGCACCTTCGCCATCGAGGCCGGGTGCAATGGGAAAATTTTCGAAATAAACGCGCTCGCCATCGTATTGTTGCGCTGCAGCGCCGGGCGGACGCGGCCGAAGCCGCTTGGAGCAGCCAATTTTGCCTTGTTTTCAAGGGTAATCCGGTGGATACGCCCCTCTACACTTACAGTCGACCGTACGTGGTCCAACGCGCGGCTGCGGCGCCGGTCGGATACCAGAGCCGTCTTGATTGCCCGGGGGCACCCGCGGCCTGGTAGGGGATAGGAATTCATGGCGAAGTTAGGTTTGCGGGCGAAATCGCTGCTCGCGCTGGTGCTGGCATGCCTGCTGGCGCTGATTCCCACCGCATTGCTCGGTTGGCACGCCATGGAGCAGGTGCGCGAGCATTTCGGCCGCGCCTATGCCGACAACTTCGCACTGCTCAGCCGCCAGCGCATTCTGGCCCCGATTGCACGCGAGCTCGCGCTGTCGCAGCGGCTGGTCCAGTCGCAACTGGCCATCGATTGGATGCGGGACGAAAACAACGCCGCCAAGCGCGACCGCTTCTTCAAGGAAGCGGAAGGCTACCGCGCCGCGCTGCGTTCGCATGCCTACTTCCTGATCAATGCCGCCAGCGGCAAGTATTACTTCAACGAGGCCGGCAAGCCGTTTTCCGACGCGCCGCGCTACCAGCTGCATCCCGGCGACCCCGAAGACCGCTGGTTCTACGACAGCCTGCGGTCCAGCGCGGACTACAACATCAACGTCAATCCCGATGGCAAGCTCAAGGTCACCCGGGTCTGGTTCAATGTGATCGTGCGCGACCAGGGCAAGCCCCTGGCCATCGGCGGCGCCAGCCTGGACCTGAGCGACTTCCTGCATGAATTCGTCGGCAGCGGCGAACCCGGCGTCACGCCCATCATCATCGACGACAAGGGCAGCATCCAGGCGCACCCGGATCCGGCGCTGATCGATTACAACTCCGGCGCTGTCGAGGACGGCAAGCGTGGGCGGATATTCACGCTGATCCAGGACGAGGCCGGCCGTGCCGCATTGGAGCAGGCACTGCGCGATGCGCCGAAAACGCCGGACGCCGCGCAGGCGATCTGGGTACGCCTGCAGGGCAAACGCCAGCTGATGTCGGTGTCGTATGTGCCGGAGCTGCACTGGTATGTGCTGGCCGCCGTGGACCTGCACGCGGCGCGCATCGTCGACACCGCCGGCCTGTGGCCCGCCGCCGCGGCCGTGGTGCTGCTGATCGGCGGCTTGCTGGCCGCCTTCGGCTACGCGGTCAACCGACTGGTGCTGCGGCCGATACGCAAACTGCAGCAGTCGGCGCGCGCCATCGCGGATGGCCGCTACGATGTGGGCCTGCCCAAGGGCGGCGCCGATGAAATCGGCGATCTCAGCCGGGCCTTCGGCGTGATGGCGGAAAAGGTTCGAACCCATACCCAGGAGCTCGAAAGCAAGGTGCGCGAGCGCACGCGCGCGCTGGAAGCCGCCAACCTGGCCATGGCCAGCGCCAACAAGAAGATCGGCGACTCCATCGACTATGCCAGCCTGATCCAGCAGGCCATCCTGCCGCGCCGCCAGATGGCGCAGTCGCTGGGAACGCATCACTTCGTCATGTGGAAACCCCGCGATGTGGTGGGTGGCGATTTCTATGTCTTCCGCGCCGATGGCGATAACTGCCTGCTGGGCGTGATGGACTGCGCGGGGCATGGCGTCCCGGGCGCGCTGATGACAATGCTGGTGCGGGCCGCCGTGGACGTGGCCATTGCCGAGATCGGGCCGTCGGATCCGGCGGCCATCCTGGCGCGCACCGACGCCGCCATCCGGGCGATGCTGGCCGATATGCAGGTACCGCACGCCCTGGCGACCAACACCGACGCCGGTCTGGTCTATATTGACCGCGCGTCCGGTAAGCTGCTGTTCGCCGGCGCGAAGATTTCGCTGTACGAAACAGACGGCGTGGACTGCCGCGAGCATCGGGGCGCGCGCCGGGCGCTGGGCGACAAGCGCCAGGGCGAGTACGCCAACCTGAGCCTGCCCCTGGGCGCGGGCATGACGTTCTACCTGAGTACCGATGGCTTCCTGGACCAGGCGGGCGGCGACCACGGCTTCGGATTCGGCAGCACACGCTTCACCCGCACGCTGATAGAGATGGCGCGGCTGCCGCTGGGCGCCCAGGCCGAGGCGCTGGACAGGGTCCTGGAGGAATACCGAGGCGACTTGCCGCAACGCGACGACATCACCATACTTTCCTTTCGCTTCGAATAACTTTCCAGACCCACACCCATGAAAGCATCGGACCTTTACGCGCTGCGGGAGCGATTCAACCAGGACCGCACGCTGCTTTGCTTCAACGGGCCCATCTCCCGCAGTCTTATCGAGGAGATCGGCAACGCGCTGAAGAACTACCTGGAAACGCAGATGGCGCGTCCCGCGGAAGCCATGGACGTGTTCTCGGCCTATATCGAGATGACGCAGAATATCCGCCAGTACGCCATGCAGCAGGGCTACGGCGACGCCGACGCGGCGGCCACCGTCGTGATCGCCCGCGACGAGCAGGGACGCTATACCGTCAGCGCGGGCAATCGCGTCGAGCTGCCCGATGGCGAACGCCTGGTCGAACGCGTGCGCGAGCTGGCGGCGATGGACAAGGCCGAACTGAAGGCGGCCTACAAAACGCAGTTGCGCCAGCCGCGCGATCCGTCCGCCTCCACCGGCGCCGGCCTTGGCCTGATAGACCTGGCGCGCCGCGCCAGTGCCGGCATCGAGGCCTCGCTCAGCGCGCACGGCGACGGCCGTGGTTTTTTCAGCCTGAGCGTAGTCATCTGATCCGTATTGCTCTCGAGCAACAACCAACATGAAAGAACTCAATATTCCCGCCTCCCAATCGACGCCGGCCATCGTGACCGACCGCTCGAAGGGAAGCCTGCACCTGAGTGGCGACTCCTATCCCGAGAACTCCTTCGAGTTGTTCGGGCCGGTTATCCAGTGGGTGGACGACTACCTGGCCTCTAGCCGCCAGGCGCTGTCCGTCACCCTGGAGCTGCAGTATCTGAACACCAGCAGCGTCAAGGCCGTCATGGACATCTTCGACCTGCTCGAAGCAGCGCACGGAGACGGCCACGATGTGGCGGTGACCTGGTACTACGACAGCCGCAACGAACGCGTCGGCGAACTGGCCGAAGAGTTCAAGGAAGACTGTACCTTCCCCTTTACGGTCGTCGGCCGCTGATGAAAAAGAAGCGCTACCAGGATCTCGAGGCGCGCATCCAGTCCATGCTGGATGAGCCCGGCTATGCGGATCACCCGCTGCGCGGCGTGCTCGATGAACTCTGGCAGCACACCAACGAGCAGCTGGACCGCATCGAGCGCATTTCGTATTTGTCGGATGCCTTCCAGATGATGGCGCGGCAGCGCGAACTGGGCCTGGTGGCGCGCTACGACCGCGAGCTGAAGCGCCTGGCCAAGCTGGTGCGCATCTCCGACGGCTACCAGGAAATGATGCGCGACATGAATGCCGCGCTGAAGGAATCCTCGATCCGCGATCCGCTGACCAATCTGCTGAATCGCCGGGCGCTGATGGAGCGCATGAAGGAACTGTCCCTGGCCGCGGAAGCGGACCAGCCGGCCTTCGTCGTGGCCATGCTGGACGTCGACCATTTCAAGCGCATCAACGACCGCTACGGCCACGATGCCGGCGATCGTGCCTTGACGCGGCTGGCCGACATCATGCGCTGCTCCGTGCGCGACAGCGATGACGTGGCGCGCTGGGGCGGCGAGGAATTCCTGGTGCTGCTGCCCAATATCAGCCTGGAGGAAGGCGAGGCCGTCATCGACCGCATCCTGGCGGGCGTGCGCGGCAATGCCATCGAAGTCGAGGGCGAGCAACTGCTGCTGACCGTCAGCGTCGGCATGGCCCTGCATCGCAACGGCGAAAGCGTTTCCACCACCCTGAGCCGCGCGGACCGCGCCCTGTACCTGGCCAAGCAGGCCGGTCGCGACCGTGTCGCGCTGGAGCGGCGCCCGGCGCTTTAGCCGTGAAAGTGCGGTCGGTCTGTCAGGCCAGCACGACCTCCACGCCGGCGCCGCGCCAGCGCCGCAGTTCTTCTTCGACACCTGTATCCGCGTGCGCGTTGGTAACGATGCGGCTGATGTCCTGGGGGCTGGCATAGCGAACCCGGCTGACCAGGCCGATCTTGCCGTGGTCGGCCAGCAGTACCCGTTCCCTGGCCTGCGCGGCCATCGCTTGCGCGATCGCGGCTTCGTGATGGGCATAGCTGGTTGCCCCATGGATGGCGCTGAGTCCCACCGGCGATAGCAGGGCCAGGTCCGCATGGTAGCGGCCGATTTCGTTGATGGTGCCGCTGCCATAGGTCGCAGGTACATCGCCGTGCGGGGTTCCTCCCAGCAGGATGACTTCATGGCGCGGCGCGGCGCCTGGGCCGGTCCGTTCCGAGAGCGTCATGGCGATGCCGAGCGAGTTCGTGATGACGGTCAGGCCGGCCAGGCCGCACAGCGCCTCGGCGAGGTAGCCGGTGGTGGTGCCGGCGTCCAGCAGAATGACCTGCCCCGGCGCCAGTAGCGGCAGTACGGCGCGGGCGATGGCCCGCTTTTCGCGGGCACGCAGGTGCTGGCGCTGGGCGTAGGGCGGCTCGGCGTGAGCCGCCGTCGTCACCACGCCGCCATGTACGCGCCGCAGGGCGCCCTGGGCTTCGAGTTCCAGGATGTCGCGGCGCACCGTTTCGCGCGAAACCGAGAGCTCCCGCGCCAGCCGCTCGGTGCTCATGCGCGCATAGGCACCGAGCAGGGCCTGGATGCGGGCGATGCGTTCTTCCTGCAGCATGTCGGATCGGGTTGTCGTCGGTTGCGCGAGGGGCCGCGGCGCTGCGCGGCCGCCTCACCCCTTAAAGGTCTTGCATGCCCATCGCGGGATCGCTCAGGCCGTCCTGGCCCGTTTCGACGCGGCCGGCGAAACGGCGCGACCAGCCGGGCTGCCCGGCGCAGGTGGCGACGAAATCGTACCACCGCGCGCTGTCCTTCAGATCCCAGTGCAGATCCTGGCTGGCGCCCGGGGCCACCGTCAGGTTCCATGGCCCGTCATCGCGGTAGGCCTTGGCCCGCACGGTGATGCGCGCATCCTTGCCGCCGGTATTCAGCGCGGTCAGGTAGACGTTGCCGTTCGCCACGTCATAGCAGACGCGGATCTCCGGCACGGCGGCACCGCTGGCGGCCTGCGCCGACAGGTCGCCGGCAAAGGCGCGGTGGTAGCCGTTCGGCCCCAGTACCCACAGGTCGTACCGGCCATCGTCCTCGGAATTGGCGTCCCAGCTGTCGTCCAGCTGCTTGCCGGCCTCGACCGCGTAGCGGCGCGGAATGCGGTCCAGGTGCAGCCGGTCGTAGACGTGGAACACCGCGGCGGCCGATCCCGTATTGGCGAAGATCAAGGTCACCTTGCCGCTGGCCGCATCGGCGCGGGCGCTGGTGTGCAGTTCATAGGGCAGGGCGCGCGACGGCCGGGTGCCGCTGTCCTGGCGCGGCAGGTCCTGTGGCGTGGGTAGCGCGACCTGGCCCAGCGCGTCCTGCGAAATGCGCAGGGTGTCCGCGTCGTTGCGGGTGCGCCTGCCGCCCAGCGTGGGCAGCGGGTCGTCGTTCGGCGTGGCGAAGTTGAAGGCGGAGGTCAGGTCGCCGAAGACGGCGCGGCGATACGGGCTGATCTGGGTTTCCGCCACGCCGAAGCGGGCTTCGAGGAAGCGCAATACGGATGTGTGATCGAACTGCTGCGAGTTCACCCAGCCGCCGCGGCTCCAGGGCGAGATCACATACATGGGCACGCGCGGCCCCGGTCCATAGCAGTCGCCATCGGCCGCGGGCATCGAGGTATTGGGCACCGCGCCGTGCGTGTAGTACTCGTAGGACATGTCGGCGGCGCTTAGCGTCGACTTGCCGGATGTGGTGCCGGACGCGATGTCCAGCGAGGGCGCGCACGGCGGCGGGACGTGATCGAAGAAACCGTCGTTCTCGTCGAAGTTGATCAGCAGCACCGTCTTGGACCAGACCTCCGGATTGGCCGTCAGCGCGTCCAGCACCTCCTGCGTGTACCAGCCGCCCTGCACGGGGCTGGATGGCCCGGGATGTTCGGAATAGGTTTCCGGCGCGACGATCCACGAGACCTGTGCGAGCTTGCCGTCCAGGATGTCCTGCTTGAACGTGGCGAGGAAGCCGCCGTCCGGCATGGTATTGGCGATGCCCTTGTACAGCGGATTGCCGGCGTCGTCCGTGGCGGGGTTGTAGGGCGGGTTGACCGGGACGTCGTGATACACCGGCTTGCCCGAGCGCAGGTTGGCGTCGCGATATTGCTTGAAGCCGATGAGCGAGTTGTCGGTGAAGTTGTCGGGCATGTTCTGGTAGACCATCCAGGATACGCCGGCTTGCGTCAATCGCTCCGGGTACGTCATCCAGTCGAACCCGGTGGTCGCCAGATCGGTGGTGGTGTCCAGCCCGTCCCAGACGTTGTTCACGACCACGCGGCCAGCCGGCGTCGTGGCGCCGTTGGTGCCGGTCCAGAAGAACAGGCGGTTGGTATTGGTACCGCCATGCAGCGAGCAGAAATACCCGTCGCATACGGTGAAGGCATCGGCCAGCGCGAACTGGAAGGGCGCCTCCTGCTCGGTGAAGTACCCCATGGATTGCTGTTTCTTGAAGCGGGCCCATTGGTACATGCGGCCCTTGTCCCAGGCGTCGCGCGCGTCCGTCCAGCTGTGCGGCGTGCCGCTGACGCGTTGCGCGTTGCCCTGCGTCTGGTCCAGGTGATAGGGCAGGATGGGCTTGCCGTTGGCATTCAGCTGCTGCCACACGTTCAGGGCGTTGGGCATCGGAATGGTGAAGCGGTCGCCGAAGCCGCGCACGCCGGCCAGGGTGCCGAAGTAGTTGTCGAACGAGCGATTCTCCTGCATCAGGATGACGACATGCTCGACGTCCTTGATCGTGCCCGTGCGGTTGTTCGCCGGGATGGCCAGCGCGCGGCGGATGCTGGGCGGGAACATGCTCAGTGCGGTCAGGGACGCGGTGGCCCCCAGGCTGTTGCGCAGGAACTTGCGTTTGGCGTTGTTGATCATTGTCGGTTCGCGGATGGGTTGTGGCGCGAGGGCCTACGCGGCGGACGCGATGCCGCCGGGTTGCTGTCGGAAGGGAGCGGTGCGATGGCTACGGCGCGCAGTGCAGCACCGGCGCCGGCGGTTGATCCGGCGCGGGCTGCGTGGGGGTGTCGGGGGGCGTCGGCGTGTCGTCCTCATGGTCGCCGCCGCAGGCGGTCAGCGAGCAGGCGACGGCCAGGGCGGCCAGCAGCATGGGCCAGCGCGAGCCGGGACGGGCGTGGGGGCGTTGGATAGGGGTCGGTTTCATGCGGCAAGGGAAGAGGGGTGGCGGAAGCGGCCTACCTGGACGGTGGGCCGCGCGCGGCGTCCGGCGCGTCGAAACGCACGTAAACGCACAATTCCAAAAAAGTGCAAACGCATGATGGGCCAGCGAAGTGACATGGCGGTGACAGGGAAATCTAAGGAACGTGGCGGAAATGTGGCGCTGATGTGGCAGGGGCGCGGCGGCAAGGCCTGTAATGCGGCGGGGGATGCGGGATGCGCGGGCCTTGCGGCCACCTGCGCGCCGGGATATATTTGAAGCCTAAACTATCCAGGCTTCAAACTCCCGGCCGCGCGGCCGTACCGGATTGCGAGTGATGCGATGAAGATAGTGTGCCTGGGCGGCGGCCCCGCGGGGCTGTACTTCGGCCTGTTGATGAAACTGCGCAACCCGGACAACCGGGTTACGGTGGTCGAACGAAATCGTCCGTACGACACCTTCGGCTGGGGCGTGGTCTTCTCCGACGCGACCATGGAAAACCTGCGCCGCGCCGATCCCGTTTCCGCGCGTGAAATCAGCGAAGCCTTCAACCATTGGGACGACATCGATATCCACTTCAAGGGTCGTACCCTGCGCAGCGGCGGACATGGCTTCATCGGCATCGGCCGCAAGAAGCTGCTGAATATCCTGCAGGCGCGATGCGAGCAGGTCGGCGTCGAGCTGGTATTCGAAACCCTGGTGGACGACGACCAGTCCCTGGCGCGCCGCTACGATGCCGATCTGGTGATCGCCGCCGACGGCATCAACAGCCGCGTGCGCGACACCTACGCGGATACCTTCGAGCCCGACATCGATCTGCGACGCAACCGCTTCGTCTGGCTGGGGACGGAGAAAGCCTTCGACGCCTTCACTTTCGCCTTCGTCCAGACCCCGCACGGCTGGTTCCAGGCGCACGCGTACCGCTTCGAACCGGGCCTTTCCACCTTCATCGTCGAAACGCCGGAATCGACCTGGCAGGCGGCTGGCCTGGATAAGATGAGCCAGGAAGAGGGCATACGCTACTGCGAATCCCTGTTCGCACCCTGGCTGGACGGCAAACCGCTGATGAGCAACGCCCGCCACCTGCGCGGATCCGCCATCTGGATCCGTTTCCCACGCGTCATCTGCGGACACTGGGTGCGTTGGAATACCCTGGACATACCCAGCGGACGGCGCGAGGTTCCCGTGGTGCTGATGGGCGACGCCGCGCATAGCGCGCATTTCTCCATCGGCTCCGGCACCAAGCTGGCGCTGGAAGACGCCATCGAGCTGGCCGACCAGCTCACGGCCGGCGCGTCCGCCACGCAGCGGCTGGCCGGCGACCCGCCCCTCGGCAACGGCACGCCGGCGCGGCAAGCCGACGCCGGAAGCATCGAGGCGCTGCGCGCGGCCCTGCGGCGCTACGAAGATATCCGCGGCGTCGAGGTCCTGAAGATCCAGAATGCCGCGCGCAATTCCACCGAATGGTTCGAGCACGTCGATCGCTACGCCTGCCTGCAGCCGGAACAGTTCGCCTATTCGCTGCTGACGCGGTCGCAGCGGATCTCGCACGAGAACCTGCGCCTGCGCGATCCAGGCTGGCTGCAGGCCTATGAACGCTGGCTGGCCGCGCGCGCCGGCATCGATGTCGACGCGCGCGAACGGCCGCCGCTACCCATGCTGACGCCATACGAAGCGCGCGCGGTGCGCCTGAAGAACCGCATCGTGGTGTCGCCCATGGCCATGTACGCCTGCACGGACGGCGTGCCGGGCGACTTCCATCTGGTGCACCTGGGGGCGAAAGCCCTGGGGGGCGCCGGCCTGGTCATGGTGGAGATGACCTGCACGTCGCCGGATGCGCGTATTACCCCGGGCTGTCCGGGATTGTGGAACGACGCACAGGGTGCGGCCTTTGCCCGTATCGTCGGCTTCATCCATGGCCACAGCGACGCGCGCGTCGGCATCCAGCTCGGCCATGCCGGCCGCAAGGGCTCCACCCAGCTGGGCTGGCAGCGCATGGATCATCCGCTGCCGTCGGACAACTGGCCGCTGCTGTCGGCGTCGGCACTGCCCTATTTGCCGGGCATATCGCAGACACCGCGCGCGATGAGCCGCGCGGACATGGACCGCGTGCGCGACGATTTCGTGGCCGCCGCGCGGCGCGCCGCAGTGGCGGGATTCGACTGGCTGGAATTGCATTGCGCCCACGGCTACCTGTTGTCCAGCTTCATTTCGCCGCTGACCAACCGGCGCGACGACGAATACGGCGGCGACCTCGATGCCCGCTTGCGTTATCCGCTGGAGGTCTTCGCCGCGGTGCGTGAAACCTGGCCCCGCCACCTGCCGATGTCCGTGCGCATCTCCGCACACGATTGGGTGGAAGGCGGCATCACCGCCGACGACGCCGTGGAGATCGCGCGCCGCTTCAAGGCCGCCGGCGCCGACATGATCGACTGCTCGTCCGGCCAGGTCAGTCCGGACCAGCATCCGGTGTACGGGCGGATGTACCAGACGCCCTTCGCCGACCGCATCCGCAACGAGGCCGATATCCCGACCATCGCGGTAGGCGCGATCTTCGAGGCCGATCACGTCAACGGCATCATCGCGTCGGGCCGTGCCGACCTCTGCGCGCTCGCGCGGCCGCATCTGGCCGATTCCGCCTGGACGCTGCGCGAGGCGGCACGGGTGGGCTATACCGATGTCGATTGGCCGGTGAACTACCTGGCCGGCAAGCGCCAGCTGGAAACCAATTTCGCCCGTGCCGCGGCCGCGCCGCAGGCCGATGCCAGGAGCGAAGCATGAGCGCCCCTCTGAATGGCCGTCACGCGCTGGTCACCGGCGGCAGCCGCGGCATCGGCCATGCGATCGCGCAGCGCCTGCTGCGCGACGGGGCTTGCGTGACGCTGCTGGGCCGCGACGAGGCCTCGCTGGCAAAGGCGGCGGCCGCGCTGGCGCCGCTGGCAGAACCCGGCGGCAATGTGCGCTGGCAGGCTGCCGACGTGACGGACCCGCACGCGGTGCGACAGGCCTGCTCCGCCGCGGCCCGCGCATCGGGGCCGATCGGCATCCTGGTGAACAACGCCGGCCAGGCCCGCAGCGAGCGCTTCGACCGCACCGATGCGGCCCTGTGGGAGAGCATGCTGGCGGTCAACCTGAGCGGCCCCTTCCATTGCATCCAGGCGGTGCTGCCCGGCATGCTGCAGGAAGGGTGGGGCCGCATCGTCAATGTCGCCAGCACGGCCGGGCTTGCGGGGTATGCCTATGTCAGCGCCTATTGTGCCGCCAAGCACGGCGTCATCGGACTGACGCGGGCGCTGGCGCTGGAGACGGCAGGCAAGGGGATTACGGTGAATGCCGTCTGCCCGGGCTACACCGATACCGATATCGTGCGCGATGCGGCACGCAATATCGCGGCGAAGACCGGCATGGACGAAACGCGCGCGCGCGAAACGCTGGCGCGCCGCAATCCGCAGGGCCGGCTGGTGCAGCCGGAGGAAGTGGCGCACGCCGTCGCATGGCTGTGCCAGCCGGGCGCCGCCGCGATCAACGGCCAGTCCATCCCCGTGGATGGCGGGGAAATCATGGTGGGATAGCGTCGGGCCCGGGCAGCGCCCGGCGCGCCCGCGAACGCGCGCCGCCTTGCCGGCCGCGCGCGCAGCGACAGGAGATACGACAGTGAACGACACGCCGCAGAACGCCGCGCCGCGGCACGATGAAGCGCCAGGGGCCGCCGGCGCCGGCAGGACGCCCGATCCCGCCGGGGAACATGGCATGGCGCATCATCGCCGCCCGATGGCCGACAGCCGACCCCGCACCTTCCGCTGGGATGCGCTCGAGAACGGCAAGGTCGGCCTGATCACGCTGAACCGCCCGGAACGCAAGAATCCCCTGACCTTCGATTCCTACGCGGAGCTGCGCGACCTGTTCCGCGCGCTGGTGTACGCGACCGACGTCAAGGTCGTGGTGGTTGCCGGCGCCGGCGGCAACTTCTGTTCGGGCGGGGACGTGCACGAGATCATCGGCCCGCTCACCCGCATGGCCATGCCGGAACTGCTGGACTTCACGCGCATGACCGGCGATCTGGTCAAGGCCATGCGCGCCTGCCCGCAGCCCATCGTCGCGGCGGTCGATGGTGTTTGCGCGGGCGCCGGCGCCATGATCGCCCTGGCGGCCGATATGCGGCTGGGTACGCCGCGCGCGCGCACGGCCTTCCTGTTCACCCGCGTGGGCCTGGCCGGGGCGGATATGGGCGCCTGCACGCTCCTGCCCCGCATGATCGGGCAGGGCAGGGCATCCGAGCTGCTGTATACGGGCCGGGCCATGACCGCGCAGGAAGGCGCGGCGTGGGGCTTCTTCAATGCGCTGCACGAGCCGGATGCCCTGATGCCGGCAGCATGCGGGCTGGCCGGCCAGCTCGCCGCGGGCCCGACCTTCGCGCATGGCATGACGAAAAAATTGCTGCACCAGGAATGGAACATGGGCGTGGACGAAGCCATCGAGGCGGAAGCCCAGGCGCAGGCCATCTGCATGCAGACGCGCGATTTCCGCCGCGCCTACGAGGCCTTCGTGGATAAGCGGCAACCCCGCTTCGAAGGCGACTGACCGCGGCGTGGCGGCGCCTCGGGACCGGCGCGGCCACGCGGCGATCGCCCCGTAAAGGACATTCGACGTGAACGCAGAAAACGACTGGCTGGATTGGCCCTTCTTCGACGATACGCATCGCGACCTGGCCGCGCGGGCGCAGGCCTGGTGCGCATCGGCCCTGGCCGGGATCGACCACGCCGACACCGATGCCGCCTGCCGCGAGCTGGTCGGCCGGCTGGGACAGGCGGGATGGCTGCGCTATTGCGTTCCCGCCGGGCCGCAAGGCGGGTGGGGCGGCGCCTTGCCCATCGTGGATTCGCGCGCCGTCTGCCTCCTGCGCGAAACCCTGGCGCGCCACGACGGCCTGGCCGATTTCGCCCTTGCCATGCAGGGGCTGGGTAGCGGCGCGATCGCGCTGGCCGGCTCGGATGCGCTGCGCGCGCGCTATTTGCCGCGCGTGGCGCGCGGCGAGGCGATCGCGGCCTTCGCGCTGTCCGAGGCCGAAGCCGGTTCCGATGTGGCCGCGATGGCCTGCGAAGCGCGGCGCGATGGCGACCATTATGTGCTGAACGGCGCCAAGACCTGGATATCCAATGGCGGTATCGCGGACTTCTATTGCGTCTTCGCCCGCACCGGCGAAGCGCCCGGGGCACGCGGCATCAGCGCCTTCGTGGTCGACGCCGGCACGCCGGGATTGCGCATCGCCGAGCGTATCCAGGTCATCGCCCCGCATCCTTTGGCGACGCTGCGTTTCGAGGACTGCCGCGTGCCGGCCTCCCAGCGCCTGGGCGAGGCCGGACAGGGCTTCAAGCTGGCGATGATGACGCTGGATATCTTCCGCGCCTCGGTCGCGGCGGCAGCGCTCGGCTTCGCCCGCCGGGCGCTGGATGAGGCCCTGGACCGGGCACGGTCGCGGCGCATGTTCGGGCAGGCGCTGGGCGATCTGCAGCTGACGCAGGCCGCGCTGGGCGATATGGCCACGGCCATCGATGCATCGGCGCTGCTGACCTATCGCGCCGCCTGGCAGCGCGATGTGCAGGGACGTCCCACCACGCGCGAGGCCGCGATGGCCAAGATGATGGCCACCGAATCGGCGCAGTCCGTGATCGACCGCGCCCTGCAGATGTTCGGCGGCGCCGGCGTGGTGTCCGGCATGCCGGTGGAAAAGCTGTATCGCGAAATTCGCGCCCTGCGCATCTACGAAGGCGCGACCGAAGTACAGAAACTTATCATCGCCCGCGCATTGCTCAAGGGCGGCCAAGCCGGGGCCTGACTCCGGCATCAAGGGGAACGTCATGCAAGAAACCTTGGAAGGAGCGGCGCGCGGCACGGCGCACGTCGACACCTTTGCCCGGGACAATCTGCCGTCGCCGCAGGAGTGGCCCGAGCTGCTGCTGGAGGGGCCGGACGCCGTGTATCCGGCGCGGCTGAACTGCGCCGTCGAGCTTGTCGATGCCGTCGTGGCGCGCGGACAGGGCGAGCGCGTCGCGCTGCGCTGGCCGACGCCCGACGGCGGCCAGTCCGCCATGACCTACGCCGAACTGGCGGCGCTGACCGACCGCATCGCGCGCGTGCTGGTGGAAGACATGGGCCTGGTGCCCGGCAACCGCGTCCTGCTGCGCGGGCCGAACAATCCCATGATGGCGGCGTCCTGGCTGGGCGCCATCAAGGCCGGCATGGTGACCGTGCCGACCATGCCGCTGCTGCGCGCCAAGGAACTGAAGCAGATCATCGACAAGGCGCGCGTCAGTGCCATGCTCTGCGATGTGCGGCTCAAGGACGAGGTGCTGCCCTGCCTGCAACCCGGCCACGAATACCACTGCCCCGACCTGCTACGTATCGTCTATTTCAATGACACGGGTCCCGACAGCCTGGATACCCTGGCCCGCGCCAAGCCGGACGGCGGCTACACCGCCTGCGACACGGCCGCGGACGATGTCTGCCTGATCGCCTTCACCAGCGGCACCACCGGCAAGCCCAAGGGCTGCATGCATTTCCACCGCGACGTGATGGCGATGTGCGATCTGTTCCCGCGCCACGTCATCCGTCCTACGTCAGACGACATCTTCTGCGGGACGCCGCCGCTGGCCTTCACCTTCGGCCTGGGCGGACTGCTGTGCTTTCCGCTGCGCATCGGCGCCTGCGCGGTGCTTGCGGAGAAGCTCACGCCCGACGGACTGCTCAAGCTGGTGCAGGATTTCCGCGCCACCATCGTGTTTACCGCACCCACCTTCTATCGGCAGATGGCCGGACTGGCCGCGCACTACGACCTGTCGTCCCTGCGCAAGAGCGTATCGGCAGGGGAAGCGCTGCCCGATGCCACGCGGCAACTGTGGAGGCAGGCCACCGGCATCGAAATGATCGACGGCATCGGCGGCACGGAAATGATCCACGTCTTCGTCTCCAGTCCCGAGAACGAAGTGCGGCGGGGCGCGATCGGCCGCGTCGTGCCCGGCTACATCGCGCAGGTGGTGGACGAAAACATGCGCCCGGTGCCTCCGGGTCAGCCGGGCAAGCTGGCGGTCAAGGGGCCGACGGGCTGCCGCTACCTGGCCGACCCGCGCCAGCGCGAATTCGTGCGCGAGGGCTGGAACCTGCCCGGCGATACCTTCGTGCAGGACGACGACGGTTATTTCTTCTACCAGGCGCGCAACGACGACATGATCGTCACGGCCGGCTACAACATCGCCGGGCCGGAAGTCGAGGATGCGCTGCTGCGCCACCCCGCCGTGGCGGAATGCGGCGTGGTCGGGGCGCCCGACGACGAACGCGGCCAGGTCGTGAAGGCCTATGTCGTGCTCAAGCCGGGCGTCCGGGGCGATGCCGGGCTGGCCGCGGCCATGCAGGACTTCGTCAAGGCGGCGATCGCGCCTTACAAGTACCCCCGCGCCATCGTTTTCGTCGACGCGCTGCCGCGTACCGAGACCGGAAAACTGCAACGCTTCGTCCTGCGCCAGCGGGCGCAGCGCGAATCACAATAGGATGGACTTTATGCAGATACTGCAACCGCCCGACTGGCTGCCGCCACGCGGATACTCCAACGGCGTGCTTGCCGAGCTGCGGCCAGGCAGCCGCCTGGTCTTCATCGGCGGCCAGATCGGCTGGAACGGAGAACAGCGCTTCCACAGCGACGATTTCGCCGACCAGACGCGCCAGGCACTGGCCAATATCGTGGCGGTGCTGGAGCAGGGCGGCGGGCGGCCGGAACACATCACGCGCCTGACCTGGTACGTAATCGACCGCGACGAATACGTGGCATCGTATCCGCGTATCGGCGTGCATTACCGGGAGATCATCGGCCGCCATTTTCCCGCCATGACGGCGGTGCAGGTGGCCGCGCTGGTGGAGCCGCGCGCCAGGGTGGAAATCGAGGCCACCGCCGTCATCCCCGCCTGAGCGGACCGCGGCCGCGCGGCGTGGCGCGGGGCCCATCGCCCGTCGGGCGGCGACGTCCCGCAGCCGGGCCAGCCGCGGGAAGGGCGTATGGCGGGAAGGGCGCGTCGCCGGATCGCGGCGCTCAGCCCTTCATCGGCGCGAACCCCTGTTCAGCCCTTCATCGACGCGAACACCTGCTCGGCCGCGTCCAGCGTATGGCGGATCGCCGCCTCGTCGTGCGCGGCCGACACGAAGCCGGCCTCGAAGGCGGAGGGCGCGAAATGCACGCCGCGTTCCAGCATGGCGTGGAAAAAGCGTTTGAAGGCCTCGACGTCGCACGCGGAAACTTCCGCCAGCGTGGTCGGGATCTTCTCGCTGAAGTAAATGCCGAACATGCCGCCGATCGCATCGGCACTGAACGGCACGCCGGCCGCGCGCGCGCGTTCGCCCAGGCCGTCGGTCAGGCGCCGTGTCGTCGCCGCCAGGGCCTCGTAGAAGCCCGGCTGGCCGATCAGGCGCAGCGTTTCCAGGCCCGCCGCCACCGCTACCGGGTTGCCCGACAGCGTGCCGGCCTGGTACACCGCGCCCAGCGGCGCGATATGGCGCATGATGTCGCGGCTGCCGCCGAAGGCGCCCACCGGCATGCCGCCGCCGATCACCTTGGCCAGCGTGGTCAGGTCCGGCCTGATGCCCGTCAGGCCTTGCACGCCCTGCGGACCGACGCGGAACCCGGTCATGACTTCATCGAAAATCAGCAGCGCGCCATGCTGCGTGCACAGGTCGCGCAGGCCTTGCAGAAACCCGGGCAGCGGGCGGACCAGATTCATATTGCCGGCGACCGGCTCGACGATGACGCAGGCGATATCGTGGCCGTATTGCGTGAAGGCCGCGCGCACGCCTTCCAGATCGTTATAGTCGAGCACCAGCGTGTGTTCGACGAACTCGGCCGGGACGCCGGCGGACGTCGGGTTGCCGAAGGTCAGCAGGCCCGAGCCGGCCTTGACCAGCAGGCTATCCGCATGGCCGTGGTAGCAGCCCTCGAACTTGATGATTTTCTTGCGAGCCGTCGCGCCGCGCGCCAGCCGGATCGCCGTCATGGTGGCTTCCGTGCCGGAGCTCACCAGCCGCACCTGCTCCATGGACGGCAGGCGCGCGATCAGGGTTTCGGCCAGCGTGATTTCGGCCTGGGTAGGCGCGCCGAAGGACAGCCCGTTGACGGCCGCTTCCTGTACCGCGCGCACCACGTCCGGATGCGCATGCCCCAGGATGGCCGGGCCCCAGGAACCGATGTAGTCGACATAGCGTGTGCCTTCCGCGTCCCACACATAAGGGCCCTGGCCGCGCGCGATGAAGCGCGGAGTCCCGCCCACCGACCGGAAGGCCCGCACGGGGGAATTGACGCCGCCGGGAATGCTGCGGCTCGCTCGTTCGAAAAGTTCGGCGTTGCTGGACATGGACGCTTGCATGGTCAGGGTTGGAACGCCGGCCGCGTGGGCGCGGTGCCGCACGGCGGCCGGCACGGAAAACGATCAGGCGGGCGGGTCGCGCCGCGCCGGCAGGAAAGGGCGCGCGCATTCGCGGGCGGCCAGGCCGATATTGGATGCTTCGAATAGCCCCGTGATCACGGCCACCGCGTCGGCGCCCGCCTGCGCCACCAGGGCGGCATTGGCCGGCGTGATACCGCCGATGGCCACCACCGCCGGCCGCGGGGTCGGCCGTGACTGCGCCAGTTGCGCGGCCTGCTCGAACAGCGCGAGCGGTGCGCGCACGGCGGCGGGCTTGGTCGGAGAAGGAAAGACCGCGCCGAAGGCAATATAGTCGGCCCCGGCCTGCAGCATGTCGCGGGCGCGTCCGATATCGTCATAGCAGGAAGCGCCGATGATCAGGTCCGGCGCGCGCGCGCGTACCTCGGCCAGGTCGCCGTCATCGCGGCCCAGGTGAACGCCATCCGCGCCGACTTCCAGCGCGACTTCCCAGTGGTCGTTGACGAGGAACACCACGCCCAGTTCGCGGCAGAGCGGCGCCAGCGCGGCGGCCTGGGCGCGTCGCGTCGCGGGCGGCACGTCCTTGCGCCGCAGCTGCAGCGAGCGCATGCCTCCGGCGGCGGCTTGCGTGACGGCGCGCAGCAGCCTGTCGGTGTCGTCCCATTCGGGCGTGACGCCATACAGGCCGCGCGGAAAGCGCAGCGCCGTCATGGCGCGGGCATCCGGTTGGCCACGCGCCGGCCCATGCCGGGCAGGAAACTTGCCGCGATGCCGGCATCCGCGTGCGCCAGGGCGCGTTCCACCGCCTGCGGCACGGACAGGCCATGTGCAAGGTAGGCGGTCAGCGCGGTGGCCAGCATGCCGCCGCTGTCGCTGCTGCGTTCCGGGGGCGCCTGCCAGGGGGAATTGCTGGTCGAGCCGTTCGGCCCCACCAGGACGTTCGCATAGTGGCCCGGTCGCAGCGGACTGCCCAGCACGAGTACCCATTTCGCGCCGGCCCCCTGCATCGCGTGGGCCGGCGACGAGGCTTCGCCGATATCCATGGCGCCATCCATCAGCCATTGGGCCAGCCGCGCATGTTCGACCACGACAACGTCAGCCTGGGGCAGCACCAGTTCGAGCGTGGCCGCGAGCAGATCGTCGGCATCTTCCTGCTCCACGGCGTCTTCCGTCAACGGCGCGCGGTGGCCCAGATGCAGCACCAGGGGCACATGGCTGTAGTCGGCGGCCACCTGCGCCACGGCGCTGGCCGCTTCGGCGGTGTAGAGCCCGCCGACCTTGATCGCCTGTACCGGCATGTCCTCGAGCAGGCAGCGGGCCTGGTCGTCCAGGAGCTCCGGCGCGATGGCCTGCACGTCCTCCACCGCCGCCGTATCCTGCACCGTCAGCGCGGTGACGGCAGCCAGTCCGTGACAGCCCAGGCTGGCGCAGGTCACCGCGTCGGCGGGCAGCCCGTCGGAGCCGGTGGGGTCGAAGGGGCCGAAAATCAGTACGATGGGGGGAGTCTGGGAAGTCACTTCGACAGCTTGGCCGACCCCATTTTTTTGCAAACGAGGCCGGTAACCTATTGGGTTTCGGTAAGATCGACCCCATTCTAATGGATCGCGTCCGCTTGGGCGGTTTTATCCCAGCTTGGGCCGTAACTTTGATTTCAGGGAAACTATGCGAACTTGGATGTGTCTGATCTGTGGCTGGGTCTACGACGAAGAGGCCGGCCTGCCGGAAGAAGGTATCCCGCCCGGCACCCGCTGGGAGGATGTCCCGCCGAATTGGGTCTGTCCCGAATGCGGCGCCCGGAAGGAAGATTTCGAGCTGATGGAGATCTGACACGGAACATACCGATTTTCCGGTTTCGATGGATTCCGGTTCCGCGTGATAGGGCGTGAATTGTCCTGGGGGGACATTATGAGCGACAACGACAATAAGCCGGACATCGACGATACGCCGGCCGTCGATTTTTCCAATCAGTTCCTGGTCGCTATGCCCAACATGGTCGAAGGCAGTCTGGCTGGGGCAGTCATATATATCTGCGAGCACACCGCCAAGGGCGCGCTGGGGCTGGTGATCAACCGGCCCACCGACCTGACGCTGGGCACCCTGTTCGAACGCATCGATCTGGCGCTGGAAATCGCCCCGGTCAAGGAAACGCCGGTCTTTTTCGGCGGGCCGGTACAGACCGACCGCGGTTTCGTGCTGCACGCGCCGCCTGGTGATTACACCTCCAGCATCAAGCTGGGCGGGCTGGCGCTGACCACGTCGCGCGACGTGCTTCAGGCCGTGGCCGACGGCAACGGGCCGGCGCGCATGCTGGTGACCCTGGGCTATGCCGGCTGGGGCGCGGGGCAGCTCGAAAGCGAGATGGCGCGCAACGCGTGGCTCAGTGTTTCGGCGGATCCGGACATCATTTTCGATGTGCCGCCCGAAGACCGCTATCCGGCGGCGCTGAAACTGCTGGGCATCGATCCGGTCATGCTGGCCGGGGACGCGGGACATGCCTGAGGACGCGCCACTGGCGGCGGGGGCCGGAGCGGAGGAAACCCTGCTGGCGTTCGATTACGGCACCAAGAAGATCGGCATCGCCATCGGCAATACCCTGACCCGGCAGGCGGCGCCGATGGAAATCATCCACAGCGAAGTCCGCGATGTGCGTTTCGGCCGTATCGCGGCCCTGTTGCGCGAATGGCAGCCGCAGAGGCTGGTCGTCGGCCTGGCGTTGAATGCCGATGGGGGCGAACAGGAAGCCACCGGACGCTGCCGCCGCTTCGCCAACCAGTTGCATGGGCGCTTCGGACTGCCGGTGGTCCTGGTCGATGAGCGCGGTTCCAGCATGCAGGCCCAGGCATTGCTTGGGACCAACGAGCCGGACGACGCAATGGCCGCGGCGGTCATCCTGCAGCGTTACCTGGATGCCCTGCAGGCCTAGCGCCTGGCCGCCAGGCGATCGCCGCCCGCCGCCGGGGCGCGGCCCCGCCCGCCGACCGGTCCGGGGGGCAAATCTGAAACATCGCGGCATGGTATGGTGGCGGGCGCCTATCGGCGCCGCCAGTCCCTTGCCTATTTCCTTATGAAAGATACCGGATCGTCAGCCATTCTCCCGGAAACCCCTTCCACGGAAGCCCCCGTCGAAGCCGGCCCGCGCGCCGGCTTCGAGCCGGGCCGGCAGGATGCGGACGCGACTTCCCGCGCCGCGCAGGGCGCGCCCCACGACGCCTCGATATTGCCGGTGCGCATCCTGCGCTTCCTGCCGCGCGCGGCGGCGGTTGCGCTGATGGTCCTGGCGGGCCTCGTACTGGTCGGCACGGTGTACCCCCTGGTCGGCACACGCGGCCGCGACCGCCTCAACCGTGCCTGGTCGCGCTGCCTGTTGCGCGTCTGCGGCGTGCGCGTGACCGTAAGCGGGCAACCCTTGATGCGGGGCGCCGTGCTGGTTGTCGCCAACCATGTGTCATGGCTGGACATCTTCGTGATCAACGCCGTGCGGCCCACCGCTTTCGTGGCCAAAAGCGAGATCCGCCGCTGGCCCATCGTCGGCCGGCTGGTGGCCGGGGCCGGCACCCTGTTCCTGCAGCGCGGCCATCGCCATGCCATCCATACCGTCGGCGAGGCCATGAAGGCCCGTTTCGCCAATGACGAGTCGGTGGGCCTGTTCCCGGAAGGCACCACGACCGAAGGGTTTTCCTTGCTGCCCTTCCACGGCAGCCTGCTGGAGCCGGCGCGCCAGGCCGGCGTGCCCATCCAGCCCGTGGCCCTGCGTTTCCTGCGTCACGGCAAGCGGGATTCTTTCGCCGCTTTCGTCGGCGAGGAAACCTTGGTCGGCAATCTGTGGCGGATACTCGGCACCCGCGGCCTGGCGGTGGAAACCGCTTACCTGCCACCCTTGCAGGTGGACCCGGCGCACACCCGCCTGAAGATGGCGGCCGACGCGCGGGCCATCATCGAACGGGAGCTGGCCGGCGAACCGCCGGCGCGCAGCCACTGACGCGGCCGTCCCGCGACGCGGCATTCATTCGGCGAGCGGGTCCAGCCCCTTGCCGCAGCTTACCTGGACCAGCCTGCGGTCGTGCAGCCGCAGGGCGGTCAGCTTCCCGCCCCAGACGCAGCCGGTGTCCAGGCAAATCACGTCCTTGCGCAGCAGCAGTCCCAGCGTGGACCAGTGGCCGAACACGACCGTGATGTCGCGCGTCTTGCGGTTCGGCACGTCGTACCAGGGGATCAAACCGGCGGGCCAGGCGCCCGGGGCGACCTTGGTGTCGAACTCCATATGCCCATTGGGCGTGCACAGCCGCATCCGCGTCAGCGCGTTGATGATGATCCGCAAGCGCTTGCCGCCGTGCATGTCGTCGGTCCATGCGACGGGCTGATTGCCGTACATCTTCTGCAGCGCCCGCTGCCAGTTGGGGCCGCGCAGCACATCCTGGATTTCCGCCGCCAGCGCGAGCGTTTTGTTCACGTCCCACTTCGCCAGGGTGCCGGCATGCACCAGCAAATGACCCTGTTCGAAATGCGCCAGCGGCCGGCGCCGCAGCCAGTCGATCAACTGGCCGGCGTCGGGCGCGTCCAGGATTTCCTGGATCGTGTCGGATTTGGTAGGGCGTCGCACACCCGCCGCCGCGGCCAACAGGTGCAGGTCGTGGTTGCCCAGGACGGCCACGGCGCGGTCTTCCAGCGCCATGACGCGGCGCAGGGTCGCCAGTGAATGCGGGCCGCGGTTGACCAGGTCGCCCGCGAACCAGAAACGCGAATCGGGTTCACCCACCAGATCGGGATGCGCCAGCAGCCGTTCCAGCGGCTCGCAGCACCCCTGCAGATCTCCGATCATCCAAATACTTGCAGTCATACCGGTGAGCGGCGCCAGGGCCAGCGTTGGTCCATCACCCGCGTGACGGTGTGGCGGTACTCCATCATCGTCAGCGCGCCCAGAGCGATCAGCAGCGCCCCCAGATTCGGCACGATGGCCGTGATCCAGGGTGGCCAGTGGCTGAGCATACCGACGTTCAGCGCCAGCTGGTTGACCATGAAGAAGCCCACGCCGACCAGGATGCCGATGAAGACCTTGGCGCCGACACCGCCGCGGCGCGTCTGCATGAAGGCCACGGGCGCTGCGATGGTCATCATGATCAGCAGCGTGAAGGGGTAGACCGCCTTGCGCCAGACCGCGACGATCTGGCGATCGGCCTGCAATTGGTTGTGGCGCAGGTAGTCGATGTAGTCCAGCAGCGTGACCAGCGACATGCGTTCGGGCGTCAGCACCCGCGCCAGCAGCCGTCCCGGTGTCAGCGTAGTGACCAGCTCGCGTTGCGGGATCTTGATGACCTCGATGACCGGCTGGGTGGGCGGCTTGGCGTTGTCCAGCGCCTGTACCGCGTCGTGCGAGATGCGGTTCTCGACGACGTTGTACATGATGAGCTTGCCGTCGGTGAAACGTCCCTTTTCGGCGCGGGACAGGGCGATCAGTTCCAGGTCCTTGCGGAACTCGTACAGCGTGATGCCTTCGACCTCGCCGTCGGCCTTCAGTGTGGCGATATTCAGGGTTCGCGAGCCGCCATCCCGCGTCGGCTCCTTGAACCAATAGCCGCTCTCCAGGCGGTTGCCCCCGGCGCTGCCCCGGTACAGCAGGTTCGCTTCGCCGCTTTTGATTTCGGCCATCGGCGTGACCCATTCCGACAGGACGGTCGCCCCTATCATGACGGGTATGGTCACTACCCAGAGCATGCCCAGCAGCTTCAATCCGCTGACGCCGGACACCCGCAGAATCACCAGTTCGTTGCGTTGCGCCAGGCCCGCCAGCGCCAGGATGGAGCCGATCAGCAGACCGATGGGCAACAGATCGTACAGGCGCGTCGGCATGGCCAGGGCCTGCAGATAGAACAGCGCGAAGATGGTGAACTTGCTGCCGACGTTGTCCAGGTCGTCCACCAGGGCGAAGAACGTGAACAAGCCGAGCAGCGCCAGCAGCACTACGGTGCAGGAGCGGTAGATTTCTCGGGCCAGGTAGCGGCGGGCGGTGCGCATGGATGACGGCAGTGGCGGGTGTAGCGATGGTGCCGGGCTGGCGGCGCCGGATCGGCGAAACGAAGTAGCTTAACAAAAATATGATCGTGGCCCGGCGCGGCCCTGACGAATGTGCAGGCCCCGCATCGGCACGTCCTAAGGTATATCGACCTGCGGCATGCGGCGCTGCAGGATGGCGATGCGCCGTCCCAGGTACGAGGTGATTCCGCGCTTGTCGTAGTAGCGGGGATTGGGCAGCATCGCGGCCAGGCGGGCGGCCTGCGCCGAGCTCAGGCGGGCGGCGCTGGTGCCGTAGTAATGCTTGGCGGCTGCCTCCGCGCCGAACACGCCCACCCCCCATTCGGCGATATTCAGGTAGATCTCCAGAATCCGCCGTTTGGGCATGACCCATTCGATCATATAGGCCAGTATCAGCTCCTGCCCCTTGCGCAGATAGGTGCGCGACCCGGAAAGAAACAGGTTCTTGGCGACCTGTTGCGTGATGGTGGAGCCGCCGCGTATGCGGCTGTGGCCCTGTTCGGCCTGCTCCTGGTTGTACTCCCACGCCTTGCGCATGGCGTCCCATTCGACGCCGTCGTGGTCGATGAAGTTCGCGTCCTCCGAGGCGACCACCGCACGCTTCAACGTATTGCTGATCCGGTCGTAGTCGGCCCACTCGAAGCGCAGCCGCGCCTTGGGATCGGTTTTATGCAGCCGCGCCATTTCCTGGCGCATGACGGAACTGCTTGCGGGGTTGCGGTGGGCATACCAGACCACCAGGCAGAATAGCCACAACTGGTACAGGATGGCCACGCACAGCAGCAGCATTACCCCGGCCGAAATGACCCGGAACCATGAAATGCCGCCTGTCCGCCCGCGCCGCGTCGCCATGCCGGCCGTTATCGTGGCGCGGATGCCGCCAGCTCCCGCCGCAGCGCGGCGAGGACGGGCTCGGCATCGGGGCGCACGCCATGCCAGATGAAAAAGCTTTCCGCCGCCTGGCCCACCAGCATGCCCAGGCCGTCGGCCGTGGCGGCGGCGCCTTCGGCCTCGGCCTGGCGCATGAAAGGCGTGGGTTGCGCGCCGTACATCATGTCGTAGGCCAGCGCGCCGTCGGCGTACAGGCCGGCGGGCAGATCGGGTGCCGCGTCGCCCAGGCTGCTGGCGGTGGCGTTGATCACGATGTCCCAGGGTCCGCCCTTGTGCGCCTCCGGAAGGCCCCCGGCGCTGACTGTCGGCGATGCGGCGCCGGTCGCGCGTAGCCATTCGGCGGCCAGCGCGTGGGCGCGTTCGGCGGTGCGATTGACGATGTGGATACGCGCGCAGCCGGCCTCGGCCAGCGGCTGCAGCACGCCGCGGGCGGCGCCGCCCGCGCCCGCCATCAGGACGCGGGCGCCCGCCAGCTCCGCCCCCAGGCGGCGCAGGTCGGCGACCAGGCCCACGCCGTCGGTATTGCAGCCGTGCAGCATGCCGTCGCGCACCCACAAAGTGTTGACCGCGCCGGCCAGGCGGGCACGATCGCTCAGCATGGAGGCGGCCAGCGACCAGGCTTCCTGCTTGAAAGGCACCGTTACGTTCAGTCCGCGTCCGCCGCCGGCGAAGAAGTCGCGCACCGCCGGGGCGAATCCGTCCAGGGGCGCCGGGAGCAGGCCGTATTGCAGGGCGATGGCGGTCTGTTCGCCGAACATGGCGTGGATGCGCGGCGAGCGGCTGTGCGCCACGGGATTGCCGATGACGGCATAGCGGGGCGGCGCCGCCGCGCCCGAGGCGGGTGAAAGATCGGTCATGGCGCCCGGGTCTCCAGCGTGTCGTTGACGAAGTTCCAGGTGCGCGTGATGGCCAGTATGTCGGTATCGCGCGCGATATCCGGCGGAAATGGCGCGAACGGCGCCGCCAGCTGGACGATGCGGCGGGCCGCCTGGTTCAGCACGGGGTATTTCGAGGGCGTGTCGATTTCCACGTCGGCGACGCTGCCGTCCGACCGCACGTAGACCGTCATGCGCAACGTGCCGTAGAGCTTTCCGCGCGCTTCTTCGGGGTAGTTCTGCGTACCGACCGCTTCCACGCGCGATCGCCAGGCATCCAGGTACTGCGCGTAGCGCGATGCCTCCGCGGTCGGTGCCACAAAGGCGCGCCGGGGGCGCTTGTTATAGGCCTGTACGCGGGCGGCCAGGGCCGCGACCTGGGCGTTCTGCAGGACGCTGTCCTGGTCCTGGTCCTCGCGGCCGGGTGTGCTGGCATCGGGGACGGGGTCTCCGGACTCGCGCGGCGCACTGGCCTGGGTACTGGCCCGCAGCTGCGATAGCAGGCGCTGCTGGGTTTCCTCCAGCGCCGCCTGCCGCTTGCGCATGGCTTCCAGCACCACCGCGCTCGGCGCGTCCCCCGATTGCGGCAGGGGGGATTGCGCCATGCCCTTTTCCGCGTCGCCGCCGCCTTCCACATTGGCCTGGGCGTGCGCCTCCGGCTTGGCGGGTGCATTGTCGGTCTTGGCATTGACCAGGATGATTTCCAGCGATTGCGCGGGGGGGCGCGACGGCATGGACGGCGCGAAGCGCACCGCCAGGACCGCGCCATGGACGATCAGCGAGATCGCCAGCGCCAGCCAGAGGTGGTGTTGCGCGGGCGCGCCCATCCAGTGGGCGGCTCGCGTCAGGGAGGATTCGGAATCGTCGTGCACGGACCCATTTTAGTCGTCTTGCGAGACGGCGGCGTCCGTGGCGGCGATCCTACGCGTTGGGCGGAAAAATCCACATCTGCGAGGCGGGCAGCGACAGCCGGTGCGCGCCCGCCGCACGGTTCTCCTGCCCGTAGGCCCGCAGCGCCATGGCGCTGACCGATTCTTCGCCCGGGGGGCGGAAGACGTATTCCCAGCGGTCTCCCAGATACATGCTCGTCATCAGGCGCATGTCGAGGTGGTTGCCCTGCGCGTCTTCGCCCAGGCGCACCTGTTCCACGCGGATGACGCCGATCGCGTCCTGGCCTGCCTGTACTCCGGCGCCAGCCTTGCCCCACAGCGCCCACCCCGGGCCTTCCAGCCGGGCCTGACCGTCGCGGATCTCCGTGATGCGCCCGTTCAGCCGGTTGTTGCTGCCCATGAATTCCGCGCAGAACAGCGTGGCGGGGGCGCCGTACATATCCTGGGGCGTCCCTTGCTGCTCGATGCGGCCGTTGTTCAGCAGCAGGATGCGGTCGGAGATGGCCATCGCCTCGCTCTGGTCATGCGTCACCATCAGGGCCGACAGCCCCAGGCGCACGATCAGTTCGCGCAGGAAGGCGCGGGCTTCCTCGCGCAGCTTGGCGTCCAGGTTGGACAGCGGCTCGTCCAGCAGGATGACCGGCGGGTTGTAGACCAGCGCGCGGCCGATGGCCACGCGCTGCTGCTGGCCGCCGGATAGCTGATGCGGATGGCGCTGCGCCAGATGGCCCAGGCCCAGCTGGTCCAGGACCTCCTGCACCCGCTGGCGGGTTTCCGCGGCCGGGGTGCGGCGCAGCTGCAGCGGATAGGCAACGTTGTCGAACACGGTCTTGTGCGGCCACAGCGCATAGGACTGGAACACCAGGCCCAGGTTGCGCTCTTCCGCGGGCACTTCGCGCCGGGCGGCGCCGTCATAGACCATGCGCTCGCCGATGGCGATCTTGCCGCGCTTGGGCGCTTCCAGTCCGGCGACGGCGCGCAGCAGCGTCGTCTTGCCGCTGCCGGAGGGGCCCAGCAGCGATACGACTTCGCCCTGCTTCAGGGCCATCGATACCCCTTTCAGGACGGGATTGTCGCCGTAGTCCAGGTGCAGGTCGTCAACGGATAGTTCAATCATGAAGTTTCACTCCGAATCGCAGGGCGATGCCCAGGCCGATGACGACCAGCGCGATATTGATAAAGGAGAGCGCCGCCACGATGTCGATGGCGCCCGCGGCCCACAGCGACACCAGCATGGAGCCGATGGTTTCCGTGCCGGGCGACAGCAGGTAAACCCCGGTGGAGTATTCGCGCTCGAAGATCAGGAACATCAACAGCCAGGAGCCGATCAGCCCGTAGCGGGCCAGCGGCACGGTGACGTGGCGGGTCACCTGCCCGCGGCGGGCCCCGGCGCTGCGCGCGGCTTCTTCCAGTTCCGGTCCGACCTGCAGCAGCGTGGATGAAATCAGCCGCAGGCCATAAGCCATCCACACGACGGTGTAGGCCAGCCATACGCTGAAAATCGTGCTGCGCACGGAACGCAGCCATTCCACCACGTTGTCCCGCAGCCAGTCCGTATAAGGCAGGAAGGAAAGCAGCCCGCCCTCGTCCAGGGAGTTGTCCAGCCAGAGCGGCACGAACAGGAACACCCACAGGAAGGCCAGGCCGGCCAGCAGGCCCGGTACGGCGCGCGGTACCAGCACGCTGTAGTCCAGGAAGCGCGTGACGTGGTCCGGCTTGCGGTGCATGGCCAGGCCGATGAAGGTATAGCAGACTACCGCGAGCGCCCCGCCGAATACCCCGATGGCCACCGAGTTGACGATGGCGCGCAGCAGGTTTGGCTGGCCCCATACCGAGCGGAAGGCATCCAGCGACAGCACGTCCAGCAGCGACACGCCCATGCCCCAGTTAGAGACGAAGGCGCGCAGCACGACACCGGCCAGCGGCACGAAGATCGTGACGATCAGCCACAGCCATACGACGGCGCTGGCCGGCCCACGCCATTTGCCCAGGGGCAGCGGCCGCGCGCGCGACGCCTTGCCCTTGACCGTGACGAAGCGATTGGCCGTGCGCATCAGCCGTCGCTGCAAGGCCACCAGCGGAATGGTGATGCAGATCAGCACCACGGCCACCGCCGCCATCAGGTGGTACGACGGCGTGCCCAGCTTGTTGGTCAGCTTGTACAGATAGGTGGCCAGCACCAGGTTGCCTTCCGGGTCGCCCAGGACCAGCACCAGGCCGAACACTTCCAGTCCCAGGAAGAACAGCAGAACGGAGGCGTAGAGCAGTGCCGGCCGCACCATGGGCAGGCTGACGGACATCATCACGCGCAGCGGCGACGCGCCGGTCACCCGGGCGGCTTCCTCGACGTCCGAGCCCATGCTGCGCAGCGCGGACGAAATGTACAGATAGGCATGCGGTACGTGCGTCAGGCCGGCGATGATGACGATGCTGGTCATGGAATACACGTTCCACGGCACGAACCCCAGCATCTGCTTCGCCAGGATGGAAAAGAATCCGACCGGCCCGGCGGCCACCACATAGCCGAAGCCCAGCACCATCGGCGAGACGAAAACCGGCACCAGGATCAGGGGCTGGATCCAGTGCCGTCCCGGCAGATCGGTGCGCACCATCAGGAATGCCAGCATGCCGCCCAGCGGCACGGCGATGATGAACAGGCCGAACGCAAGGATCAGGCCGCTGACCAGCGCCTTGTAGAAATCCGGGTCGTCGAAAATGAAGCGGAAGGCATCCAGTCCGATTTCCTTCGACGGCGAGAAGAAGGGCGCGGAAAGAAAGCTCTGGTACACGATCAACGACAACGGCACGTAAATGGCCAGGGCGGTGATCAATACCACTACGCCGCGCGGCAATGACTGCCATTTGGTGCGCAATGTCTGCATGGAAATTTCCTGGTGTTCGAGCGCAAAGCGCCGGATGGCCGGCGCCGTGCACCGCGGTACGGCAAGGACGGGGCGGCATGGCTTTTGGCGTTGCCGCCCCGCCCGGCGCACGGCCCACATCGGTCCGCGCGCCGACCGTTCCTTGGCACGCGCCGCGCGGCGGCCGGCCCATGCCCGCATGGCATGGGCCGCTCATCCTGCCGGCGCGGCGGTCTTTTCCCGGGTTGCCGGCGGGCTTACTTGCCCGCGGCCTTGCGCCAGTCGTTGATGAATTCCAGGCGCTTCTTCTGCTGCAGGTAGTCCAGCAGCGTTTCGTTGACGGGGATGGGCTTGAGCGACTTGCCCAGTTTCTTGGTCAGGCCGTCGACGTCGTTGTCGCCCGGGATGTCGTCGCGGATCGACGCCATATCGGCCTTATTGGCGATCAGGTCCTGGCCCTTCTGCGACAGCAGGTAATCCAGCCACAGCTTGGCCGCGTTGCGATGCTTGGACTTCTTGCTGATGAAGGCCACGCGCGACAGCACCAGCGTGTAGTCGGTCGGGTAGACGATGCCGAGCGAAGCGTCCTTGCGGGCGCGTGCTTCGGCGTACGATCCCAGGATGTTGTAGCCGATCAGGTTCTCGCCGGACGAAACGCGTTCCATCATCGTGCCGGTGGACGATTGCACCACCAGGCCGCCCTTGGCGGTATCGCGCAAGGTATCGAAGTAGTGCGGATCGTTCATCTTGTCCTGCACGGCCAGCATGAAGCCCACCGCGGACTTCTCGATGTCGTAGGTCGTGACCTTGTTCTTGTACTTGTCCGTTTGCGCGGCCACCAGCTTGGCCAGCTCGCCGTGCGTCTTGGGCACGTCCGCTTGCGGGACCAGGCGCTTGTTGTAGATGAACACCGCCGGCTCGTAGGTCGTGCCGTAGGCGGCATCCTTCCACACCGCCCAGGCGGGCAGCTTGGCGCCTTCCGGCGACTTGTAGCGCAGCGCGTAATCCTTGGCCAGCTGCAGGGCGGAATCCATCGACGAACTCCACACCACGTCGCCGCTGGCGCCGCCGGAAGCCTGTTCGCTGATGTAGCGGTTATAGAGCTCCGTGCTGTTCATGTCGTTGTATTCGACCTTGACGCCCGGATAGGCGGCTTCGAAGCCCTTGATGATGGGGTCGGCGGTTTTGGTGTCCGTCGTCGAATAGATGATCACCGTGCCTTCTTTCTTGGCGCCGTCGATGATCTTCTGGTAATCCGACGGATAGCCGGCGGGCGCCTGGGCCAGCGCGTTCGCGGCAGTCAGGGAAAAAGCGGCGGCGCAGGCCACCGCCAGGCGTGACGGGACGAACATGATTGTCTTCTCCAGTTGGTATCGTGAAGCTGGACGGGCGCCAGCGTGAGCGCATCTTAGTGGCCGCATACTGTCGCCGTCCTGTCATGGAGCAGAGGTCCGCCACGGCCGCAGACGCGCCGGCGGACGCGTGCCTGGGGCCCGTCCGCGGAAACTCGCCCGCCGAAGAACGGCCCGCGCCGGCAGGATCGTCCCGCTAAGGACCGGCGGGCTTGCCCACCGCCGGCGTGTCGGTGACCAGACGGGTCCAGTTCTGCACGAAACGCGCGTGGCGCTGGCGGTCCAGGCCTACCAGAAGCGCGGGGCCGAGCACCACGGGCTGCACGATGGCCTGGGAACCCATCAGGGCCGTGCCCGTGCTCCATCCCGTGCCGCTGTCGTCGGCCATGGGCCCCAGGCCGCTGACGTTCGAGATCTCCGTCTGTCCCGCCGGTGAAAGCAGCCAGTCGATGAGCGCGCGCCCCAGCGCGGGATGGGGCGCATGGCGCGCGATAAGTGCGGAACGCGGCAGCACCAGGACGTAATCCTGCGGGAAGATCACGCCTATCCTTCGTCCCGCCGCCCGCCGGGCCAATGCATAGGATCCCAGGACGTTGTAGCCGATATCCAGCTCATCGTTTTCGATGGCGTTCAGGATGTCGGCCGTGGTGGCGCTCAGGCGTACGCCGACCTGGCCCAGCGCATTGGTCAGGCCCCAGAAGTTGGACGACACCTGCTCGTCCTCTTCCGCCAGCAGCTGTCCGACGCTGCTGCGGCCGATGTCATAGGTGCCGACGCGGCCATGCAATGTCGCGCGATCCGTCTCCAGCAGGCGGAGCAATTCCTGCCGCGAACGGGGCACAGTCGCTTCGGTAAAACGGCGTGGGTTGTAGGCGATCACCGCGGGCTCGAAGGCGAAGCCGAACACCTCGTCGCGCCAGACGGCCCACGAGGGCAGGCGGTCTGCGCCGGGGGCGTCGTAGCGCATGGCGTAGCCGTCATTGGCCAGGCGGATCTGCAGATCCGCCGCCGAACTGATCAGGACGTCGGCGTCCTTCAACCGGCCGGCCACCGTGGCCTCGTACAGTTCGCGGCTGCCCATCTCGCGATACTCCACCGTCACGTCGGGCTGCATGGCCTGGAAGGCGACGATCAGCGGCGCGGCGGCCGGCGTGTCGGTCGTGCCGGCGATCACCAGCACGCGGTCCGACGGCTGCGGGGCGAGGAAGCGGGTGATCGTCAGCGGCGCGGACGCGCCCGCGGGCTGCGCGGCCGGCGGCCGTGGCTGTCCTTCCGCTTGCGGCTGGGGTTGAGACTGGGACTGCGATTGCGCCGGCGTTTGTGTCGAGGTTTGCGCCGAGGTTTGCCCCCCTGCCGCCTGCGCTACCGCCTTCTCCCACGTCGCCGCGCGCACCGGCGCCGGCGTCCAGGCCAACAAGCCCGCCATGACTGCCGCCACTGCCAGCAAAACGCGTGGGTATACCGGCCGGGCTCGCGGCAGGATCACGCGCGCCGACAGCCCCCCGCCCGGCCGGTCCTGCAGCCACAGGGCGCCGCCGTGCGCCTCGGCCACCGTCCTGGCGATGGACAGGCCCAATCCCGATCCCGGCGTGCCTTCGCCGGTGCTGCCGCGCGCGAACCGCTGCTGCACGGCTTCCTTCTCGTCATCGGCGATACCGGGGCCGCAGTCGTTCACCGTCAATGCGACGCGGTAGCCCGCCACCGGCGTGGCCTGAATCTCTACCGGCCCCTCCGGCGCGTAGCGCAAGGCGTTGTCCACCAGATTGCGCAGCATTTCGCGCATCGCCACCCGGTCGCCCACCACGCGCGCCCGTCGCACTTCCGGCGCGATGGCGATGCGCAGGCGCTGCGCGTCCAGGGGGCCGATGCGGCGGCGCGTTTCGTTGACGGTTTCGGCGATGCCCACGGACGCATGTCCGCGCATGCCGAGCCGATGGGTGATGGTGGCATCCATCAGCAACTGGTTGATCAGCTGGCTGGCGTGCGTGGCGTTCTGGTGGATGCGGGCGACCCGGGCGCGCAGGCGGTCCGGGTCCGTTTCGTCCATGGCGACCTCCGCCTGTGCGCGCAGCGATGCCAGCGGAGTGCGCACCTGATGCGCCGCATCGGCAACCAGATTGTTCAAGGAAGACATAATGCCGCCCAGGCGGCGCATAAAGCCGTTCAGCGCCTCGGCCAGCCCCTTGACCTCGCGCGGCACGGGGGCGTCGAGCGGCGTCAGGTCGTCCGGCGCGCGGGCGCGCAGCGAACGTTCGATCAATACCAGCGGCGCGAAGGCACGCTGGATGCCGAACCACAGCAGCGCCAGCGCCACCGGTACCACGACCAGCAGGGGGAGGGCGCTGCGGTTCAGGATCTCCGCCGCCAGCGCCTCGCGCGAGTCGCGCGTCTCGGCTACCCGGATGGTGACCCAGCCGGCGTGGCGGCCGGCGGAGATCAAACGCCCCACGGTGGCGATGCGTATCGGTTCGTCGTGGTAGGCGGCATCCGAAAACACCGGTGCCGCCGACTGCGCCAGCGGCAGCCCGGGGGCAAGGTCGTCGTAACCCGTGATCGGTTTGCCGGCGGCATTGAGCACGCTGTAGAAAACGCGGTCGTTGCCCGACAGCATGGCCAGCGAGGAAAACGGCGGTTCCGCGACGACGTCGTTTTCGTCGATCTGCACCGAGCCCGCGATGGTCAGCGCCGAGGCCGCGAGCAGGCGGTCGAAGGCGCGATCCGCGGCGCGGTGCGCGTAATCGCGCAGGAACAGGCTGACTGCGACGGAGGCGCAGACCAGCAGCAGGCAGCCCAGGGCGAATACGCGTCCGCGTATGGAAGATGCCGCGCCTATGCTCATCGGGGGCCTACGAGGGTTCGTGCAGGCGTGCCTGGTAGCCGACGCCGCGCACGGTCACGATGTCGACGGTTGCGTCGGCGATCTTGCGGCGCAGGCGCGAAACCAGGAGCTCGAGCGCATTGGGCAGGACGTCCTCCAGGTCGAACAGCTGGCTCATCAATCTTTCCTTGGCGACGGTGCTGCCCATGCGATCGAGCAGGATCTCCAGCAGGCGGAACTCGCGTCGTCCCAGGGTGACCGGCACGCCGGCAATGTGCGCCGTGCGCCCGGCCACGTCCAGGGTCAGGTTGCCGTGTACCGCGACGCTGGTGGTGCGGCCCGCCGGCCGGCGCAGCAGGGCGCGCAGCCGCGCTTCCAGTTCGCGCAGGTCGAAAGGCTTGACCAGGTAATCGTCGGCGCCCAGGTCCAGCATATCGATCTTATCCTCGATCTCCGCGCGCGCGGTCACCACCAGGACCGGGGCGTCCGTGCCCGACGCGCGCAGTTCGCGGATAACGTCGAAGCCGCTCTTGCCCGGCAGCATGATGTCCAGAACCAGGGCATCCCATTCCTCGTGGCGGCTCCATCGCAGGGCGCTTTCGCCGTCACGCACCCATTCCACGCTGTGGCCGGACGCGCGCAGCTTGCTTTCGATGGCGTCGCCCAGGTCTGCATTGTCTTCGACCAGCAGTATCCGCATGGTGTCTTCCTCCCGCATCCGGCCCGGCCACAGAGGCGATCGCCGTGCTGCGCTATTCGGTTTCGGCTTCGCCTTGGTCGGACGCCGCGGCCGTCAGTTCGCCGACAAAGCGGCATTCCACTTCCAGCGTCAGTTCGTCGCGATCCAGCAGGTCGATCTCCACTTGCGTGCCGCGCGCCAGCGCGGGAAGGCCGCCCACGCGCGTCACCAGCGGCGCGTTATTGAGCCGCACCAGGTCGTCGCGCAGCACGCTGGCCGTGGTGCGCGCGATCCCTTGCTGCGCCAGCCAGCGCAGGCACCAGTATCGTTCCATGGTGTTCTGGAAGTCTCCCCACGCGGCGTACTGGGCATCGAAGGCGCCGATGATGGCGAACAGGTCCGCGTCGCGCGGCTTGAAGGGCGCGACCAGGCGTGCCGACACGCCGTTGTCGACGGCGGCGATCAGCTGCCACTGGTTCACCAGGTCGACGTAGCGGCGCAGCGGCGAGGTGCTCCAGGCGTATTGCGGCACGCCGATGGCCTCGTGCGGCAGGGGCTGCGTACTCATCCGCACGCGGCCGGCCTGCTGCGAGCGGTAGATGCCCGGTACGCCGTGCTGCGCCAGCAGGCCGCCCCACAAGTTGTTGGCCAGGATCATGTATTCGGCCACCATGCGGTCCAGCGGCGCGTTGCGCTTGCGCGGTACCAGCCGTACCGGGGTGTCGGGATCGTCGGGGTTGCCGTCCACGTAATAGCTGTATTCGACGCGGCTGTTGTTTTCGGGCTTGCCGCGTATTTCGTCGCGTTTGGCGGACAGGGAGCGTGCCAGCCGCCACAGCGGACGCAGCCATTCGGCATAGGGCAGGGGCGCCTGCGGGTCGTCCAGTGCGGCTTCGGTGACCGTCTCGTCCAGCTGGTTGTGCCGCAGGTTTTCTTTCACCACGATGCGCTCGATCCGGCTTTCGGACGCGAGGATCTCGCCGGTGTCCGGGTCCGCGGTCACATACAGCGACAAGGCCGGCACTTCGCGGCCGGCGTCGAGCGAAAACGCCCGGATGACCGCGTCCGGCTGCATGGGTATCTTGTCGCCGGGCATATAGACGGTGGACAGCCGGGCTCGCGCCAGCTTGTCCAGTTCGCTGCCGCGCGTGACGGCCAGTCCGGGCGCCGCGACGTGGATGCCGGCGCGCACCTTCCCGTCCGGCAGGACGGACACCGACAGGGCGTCGTCGATCTCGGTCGTCGTGACGTCGTCCACGGAATAGATCTCGGCATCCGCCAGCGGCAGCTCGCGGTCCGGCATGGGGATCGCGACCTCCGGAAAGCCCGTGCCGCGGGGAAAGTACTGGGCCAGGAAACGGTGCTTGTGCAAGGCCAGCGCGTGCGGGAAGGCGCCCAGTTCCAGCAGCAGGCGGTCCGGGCTTTTGTGCAGCCGCGAGCAGGCGCTTTCCAGCGCCTTCCACTGCATCGTGTTCTTGTCGGGACGCACGACCAGCGTTTCGGCCATGGCCGCGATTTCCTCCGGCAGCCGGCCGGCCACCATTTCTTCCACCCATTGCTGCTGGCGGGCGGCCTGCTGCGCCTTTTTCTCGATGGCGGCCAGCGCCGCGGCCAGGATGTCGGGCGGCGCCGGGCGATAGCGACCCTTGCCGCGTCGGTGGAAATACGCCGGCGCACTATGCAGGCGCAGCAGCAGCGCCGCCTGCTCCGTCGGCGAGGGTGCGTGGCCGTAATAGTCGGCCGCCAGGGCGGGCGAATCGAATTCTTCCTGCGGCGCGCATTCCCACAGGAACTGCAGGTCGATATCTTCCGCGGCCGCTTCCGCCTGGCGCAACAGTTCCGCCGGCTCGGGCGCGGCGAAGGTGAAGATCGCGTTGGCCCGCTTGATCTTGCTGCGCTTGCCCGATTCGGACTCTACCTGCAGGCTGGCGTCCGCTTCGGAAAGGATATGTCCGGCCTTGAACTGGCCGTCGTCTTCGTAAAACACGTGCATGGCGAGGTCCATCTGGGGCGCTGCGCGGCTGCGCCGCCCGCGCCCGATCCTGCTTGATTAGTTATTGGTTAGGGCCTGTCGGTACCGAAGGGGCGTCCAGGGCGAATCCAAGCACTTCCGGCATCCAGGCCGCGAAGTCGGACAGGCCGTGGTCGCTACCTTCGACGATGCGCTGCCTGCAGCCCGCATACCAGTCCCGCATTTCACGCCAGTCGAGCACTTCGTCGCCCGTGGCGGCAATCAGGAAATAGCGCTCCGGATATGTCGGCCGTTCCACCTTCAGGGCGGCCAGTTCGTCGACGTAGCTGGCGCGGAATTCGAACGGCGCGCCCGAATGATACATACTCTGGTGGCCCACCTGCGTGGCGAGATCGCGCGGCGCGTGCACCGCCGGGTTCAGTAGTACCGCCTTGCAGTCCAGCTGTTCCGCCAGCCAGGTGGCATAGTAGCCGCCCAGCGAAGACCCGATCACCGTCAGGCCGCGGGGCGATGGCAGGCCGCGGCGGGCCAGTTCGTCCAGTTGCCCGCGGGCCAGCGACATGGCCAGGCGCGCCGCCTCGGCCGGGCTGGGCGGCAGCTGCGGGCAGCGCCAGTCCGCCGATAAGCCGCGCCGTTCCATCTCGTCGGCCAGCAGCCGCGCCTTGAACGACGCCGGCGATGAACGGAATCCGTGCAAATAAAGAATCATGGGTGCTCCACCGCCGTGGAGGCAGCCAGCGCGTCGAGCAGCTTGCCATGGATGCCGCCGAAACCGCCGTTGCTCATGACCAGCACGTGGTCGCCCGGGCGCGCGGCACGGACGATGGCGGCGACCATCGCCTGCAGGTCGTCGTAAGCGGTGGCGCGTCCGCCCAGCGGCGCCAGCACCTGTGCCGGATTCCAGCCCAGCGCGTGCTTGCCCGTATGGGCGCCGAAGCAGAACACCAGGTCGGCATCCCGCAGCGCCTTGGGCAGGCGCTCGGCCATCGTGCCGAGCTTCATGGTATTGGATCGCGGCTCCAGCACGGCCAGGATGCGCGCATTGCCGACACGGCGCCGCAGTCCCGCCAGGGTGGTTTCGACGGCGGTAGGGTGGTGGGCGAAATCGTCGTAGACCGCGACGCCGCGCACCGTGCCGCGCAACTCCATGCGGCGCTTCACTCCGGCGAATGCCGACAGCGCCTGCACGGCCGTGGCCGGGGCAACGCCGGCGTGCTCGGCGGCGGCGATGGCGGCAAGCGCGTTCATGCGGTTGTGTTCGCCCAGCAGGCTCCAGCGGACGGTACCGATCTCGCTGCCCTGCCGGCGCACGGGGAACGCGCCTTCCGCATCGGGGGCGCCGGCCTGCCAGTCGCCATCTTCGCCGAACCGGGTGGTTTCCGACCAGCACCCCTGTGCCAGGACACGATCGAGCGCCTCGGAACGCGTGGGCAGCACGACGCGGCCGCTGCGGGGGATAGTGCGGACGAGGTGATGGAATTGCGTTTCGATCGCCGCCAGATCGGGGAAGATGTCGGCGTGGTCGTATTCCAGGTTGTTCAGGATGGCGGTGCGCGGGCGGTAATGGACGAACTTCGAGCGCTTGTCGAAGAAGGCCGTATCGTATTCGTCGGCTTCGATCACGAAGAACTTGCGGCTGGCGTCGAAGCGGGCGGAAACCTGGAAATCCTGAGCCACGCCCCCCACCAGGAAGTTCGGCCGCAGCCCGGCGTGTTCCAGGATCCATGCCAGCATGGCGCTGGTGGTGGTCTTGCCGTGCGTGCCCGCCACGGCGAGCACGTGCTGGCCGGCCAGCACATGGTCTCCCAGCCACTGCGGGCCGGAGACGTACGGCGCGCCCGCGTCCAGGATGGCTTCCATCAGGGGGTTGCCGCGGGTTACCACATTGCCCACGACATACAGGTCAGGACGCAGGGCCATTTGCTCGGCGCCGTATCCTTCTATCAGTTCGATCCCCTGTTCGGCCAACTGCGTGCTCATCGGGGGGTATACGCCGGTGTCGCAACCGGTGACGCGATGCCCCCCAGCCCGGGCGATCAGCGCCAGGCCCCCCATGAACGTGCCGCAGATGCCTAGAATGTGCAGATGCATACGGTGTTTTCTCCTGCCGGCATTGTAGATGCTGGAGTGAATGCCAACCCGCGCCCTGCCAACGGTAAGATGACACGATGAAACGACGTACTTTGCTCCGATCCCTGATGGCGCTTGGCGGCGCGGCCGGCATAGGCCCCGCGCGGGCGCGCGCCGCTTCTTCCTCCGATGCGGTCGCGGGCCTGTTGACGCAGACCTTTCCCGACTTGCAGGGCCGGCCCCAGCCCTTGGCGCAGTGGAAAGGCAAGCCCATGCTGGTCAATTTCTGGGCGACCTGGTGCCCGCCCTGCGTCAAGGAAATGCCCGAGCTCGATGCGCTCCATGACCGGCATCGCGGCGTGCAGTTTCTTGGGCTCGCGGTCGATTCTTCGGCGAACGTCGCCAAATTTGTCGCGAAGTTGCCGGTCTCTTATACGCTTCTGGTGGCCGGCGCCGGTAGTATCGACTTGATGCGCCGCCTGGGTAACGCCCCAGGCGGCCTGCCTTTTACCGTCATTTTGGCTGCAGATGGCCGCATTACGAAGCAGATATTAGGGCCCGTGGATTCGGTTGGCCTGGATAAATGGTTGACGGAAGTGGCGGCGTAACCGCAATAGACAAATGCGCGAAATTGTCGTAAAAAGCGGGGTTATTCGCGGTTTTCGCGTCAAAAGCCTTCCGGCGTAACCGGGCGGTCACGATCGCGGGACCAGGATGGGCGGCCATGGCCGCCCGTTCCCGATTCATCCGGCAGGCGGTCCGGCGACGCTACGGCGTCGCCAGCGCCGGTCTTCCATTCTGGCAGCGATGGCGCAACGCATATTGGTCTTGCACGGCCCCAATCTGAACCTGCTGGGTACTCGCGAGCCGGGTATCTACGGCAGCCTCACGCTGGGGCAGATCAATGACGGGCTGGCCGCGCTGGCCGCGGACCTCGGGGTTTCGTTGACGGCCTGGCAAAGCAATCACGAGGGCGCCCTGGTCGAACGCATCCAGGCCGCGCGCGATGACGGCACGGACTTCATCGTGATCAACGCGGCGGCGTACACGCATACCAGCGTGGCGGTGCGCGACGCCCTGGCCGCCGTATCCATCCCTTTTATTGAAGTACATTTGTCCAATTTATATAAGCGCGAGCCTTTCAGGCACCACTCCTACCTGTCCGACCTGGCGGTGGGGCTGATCTCGGGCCTCGGGCCCGACGGCTACGAAGCCGCGGTTCGCTACGCTGCGCGCCATTGACTTCGTTCCAGCGGTTTTTCCTGTCTCCAACAAAGCAAAACTCCAATACGGCGCGGCAGCATGGCCGCCCGTCGTCAACATTCCGGGAAGCACTTCTATGGATCTCCGAAAACTCAAGACCCTGATCGACCTGGTGGCGGAGTCCGGCATTGCCGAGCTCGAAATCACCGAGGGCGAAGGCAAGGTCCGCATCGTCAAGTTCTCGCAGACGGTGCAGCCGGTTGCCTACCATCAGCCGGAGGCCATGCCGGCGGCGCCCGCCGCGCCGGTCGCCGCTGCGGCCGCGGCACCTGCCGCCGCCGCCGCGCCCGCGATCCAGGGCCACGTGGTCAAGGCCCCCATGGTCGGCACGTTCTATCGTTCGCCCAATCCCGGCGCGTCGCCTTTCGTCGAAGTCGGCAGCAGCGTCAAGGAAGGCGATCCGCTGTGCATCATCGAGGCCATGAAGCTGCTCAATGAGATCGAAGCCGACAAGTCCGGCGTGATCAAGGAAATCCTGGTCGAAAACGGCGAGCCCGTCGAATACGGCCAACCCCTGTTCGTCATCGGCTGATTCCTCCCATGTTCGAAAAAATACTGATCGCCAACCGCGGCGAGATTGCCCTGCGCATACAGCGCGCCTGTCGCGAGCTGGGCATCAAGACCGTGGTTGTCCATTCCGAAGCCGACCGCGACGCCAAGTACGTCCGCCTGGCTGACGAGTCGGTGTGTATCGGGCCGCCGCCCTCGCGCGAAAGCTATCTGAACATGCCGGCCATCATCTCCGCGGCCGAGGTGACCGACGCGGAGGCCATCCACCCGGGTTACGGCTTCCTGTCGGAGAACGCCGATTTCGCCGAACGCGTCGAAAAAAGCGGCTTCGTCTTCATCGGGCCGCGGCCCGATTCCATCCGCCTGATGGGCGACAAGGTCAGCGCCAAGCGCGCCATGATCGAAGCCGGCGTGCCCGTCGTGCCGGGCTCGGAAGGCGCCTTGCCGGACAATCCGCAGGAAATCCTGCGGACCGCGCGCGAGGTCGGCTACCCGGTGATCATCAAGGCGGCGGGCGGCGGCGGCGGTCGCGGCATGCGGGTCGTCTATACCGAAGCCGCGCTGATCAATGCCGTGACCATGACGCGCTCCGAAGCGGGGGCCGCCTTCAACAATCCTGAAGTCTATATGGAGAAGTTCCTCGAGAACCCGCGCCATATCGAGATCCAGGTATTGGCCGACGGCGGCCGCAACGCGATCTGGCTGGGCGAGCGGGATTGCTCCATGCAGCGCCGCCACCAGAAGGTGATCGAGGAAGCCCCGGCGCCCGGCATCGCGCGGCGCCTGATCGAGCGTATCGGCGACCGCTGCGCCGACGCCTGCCGCAAGATCGGCTATCGCGGCGCGGGGACCTTCGAGTTCCTGTATGAAAACGGCGAGTTCTATTTCATCGAAATGAACACGCGGATCCAGGTGGAACACCCGGTGACCGAGCTGATCACCGGCATCGACCTGGTCCAGCAGCAGATCCGCATCGCCGCCGGCGAGAAATTCACGCTGCGCCAGCGCGACGTGGTGCTGAAAGGCCACGCCATCGAGTGCCGCATCAATGCCGAAGACCCCTTCCGCTTCGTGCCCAGTCCGGGGCGGATCACCAACTGGCATACGCCCGGCGGCCCCGGCGTGCGGATCGATTCGCATGCCTTCAATGGCTACTTCGTGCCGCCCAACTATGATTCCATGATCGCCAAGGTCATCACCTATGGCGATACGCGCGAGCAATCGCTGGCGCGCATGCGGATCGCGCTGTCCGAAATGGTGGTGGAGGGCATTTCCACCAATATTCCCCTGCATCGCGAATTGTTGCAGGATGCCCGTTTCATCGAGGGCGGCACCAGTATCCATTACCTGGAGCAGCGGTTGGCGCAGCGTCCCTGAGTCGTCCGGGGCGAACGTACAATATCAAACATTGGACGCCCGCCCCGCGCTGCCGGCGGCTCGTGGATGCGGACCGCCCGCGCCACCGCGCGGGCGGGGCCGGTCGGCAGTCCCTGGATACTCAGACGGAAGATCGTTTTCATGCGTGAGCTCGTGCTCCACTCCTCCGAGGCGCAGGCCGAGGCCTTGTCCGATGCGCTGCTGGAAGCCGGTGTCCTGTCGGTGTCGGTGGAAGATGCCGACCGCGACACCGACGCCGAGCAGCCGCTTTTCGGCGAGCCCGGCACCGAGCCGTCCGTGCAGGCGTGGGAACGTAACCGCGTGGTGGCGCTGTTGCCCGACGGCGCGGATCCCGCGCAGATCATCGAGGGCGTCGGCGCCGAACTGGGCGCCGACTATGCCGCCGTGCTGGCCGAGTGGTCGTTGCGCGACGTTCCGGATGCGGACTGGGTGCGGCTGACGCAGCAGCAGTTCGGCCCAATCCATATCGCCGAACGCATCTGGATTGTTCCCAGCTGGCATCGGGACGACCCCGGCGTTCCCGGTCTCGGCAGGCCCGAGCACGCGGCCGGCGGCATCCATATCGAGCTGGATCCGGGCCTGGCGTTCGGGACCGGCAGCCATCCGACGACGCACCTCTGCCTGGCGTGGCTGGAGGCGCAAATGGTGCCCGGGGCGACAGTGCTGGACTACGGCTGCGGCTCGGGCATCCTGGCCATCGCGGCCCGCAAGCTGGGCGCCGGTCGTACCTGGGCGGTCGATATCGACGAACAGGCCGTGATCGCCACGCGTGACAATGCGCGGGTGAACAATGTCGAACTCCTGGCCATGCTGCCCGATGAATTGGAAGAAGGCGCCAGCGATGTCGTCGTGGCCAACATCCTGTCGAATCCCCTGAAAGTGCTCGCGCCGATGCTGTGCGGGCGCGTCGCGCCGGGCGGTTCGCTGGTCCTGTCCGGCGTGCTGGCACGCCAGGCCGAGGAAGTCTGCGCCGTCTATGCGCAGTGGCTTCCCATGTCGGTCTGGCGCGAACGCGATGGCTGGGTCTGCCTGCATGGACGCAGGGCCTGAGGGCCCGCACGGGAAGGTGGCGCACATGGCCATGACCACACGCTGCCCGCATTGCGGTACCGCCTTCAAGGTGGTGGCCGACCAGTTGCGGGTGCGCAACGGCCTGGTTCGTTGCGGGGTCTGCTCGCGGGTGTTCGATGGCCATGCCTGCGTCATGGCGGATTCTTCCGCGCCGTCCGCTGCGCCAAAGGCCGCCGCGGGCCCGGACGTGTCCGCGTGGCAGCAATCCGAGACATCCCCCGTGCTGTCGGTCCAGGTGCCGACGCAGCCGCCGGCATATCCGCCGGCGCCATCCACGCCGCCGGCATATCCACCTGTGCCGTCTGTACAGTCGCCGCCTGCGTCGCCGCGGTCGCCGGCGCAGGCAGAACCCGTGCAGCCGCCCATGGCAGCGGCGCGGCCATCGCAACATTCCCCGGCGCCGTTCCATGTCTCGCCACGGCCCTACGCGCCGCCGCGGCATCAACCGGCGCAGTCATACGCCGTGCCGGAGGGTGCCGCGCTCCCACCGGCCGTGCTGCGCGGTCGCGACGACCGCCGCCGTGCCGTATCCGAGCCTCGCGAACCGGTATTTTTGCCGCCTGCTCCGTCGTTCCCGATGGATGTGGACGATGAAGGCCATGTCATTGGCCATCGCGAACCCTATGCTGCCGATCCCCGCGATGACGATGGACTCGACGTGGCCGGGCCGCCGGTATCCGATATGGCTGTGCCGCGGGAAGACCGCTTCCGCCTCTACGCGGATCGCGACATCGCCGAGGACGACGACCTCGGCTTCATTCCCGTTCCCGGCGAAGCCCGCACCCGCTACGACGACCTGACCGATGCCGGCATGGCGCCTCCCGTCTTCATGGATGAAGAGGTGCAGCGCCGGCGCACGCTGATTTCTCGCCTGTGGATTGCCGGCTGCCTGCTCGGCCTGGTCGTGCTTGGCCTGCAGTGCATCTACATCTATCGCACCGCCATTGCGACCGCCGTCCCGGCGTTGCGGCCGGCCCTGGAAGCCGCCTGCGCGCCGCTGGGTTGCCAGGTCGGCTATGCACGGCGCCTGGAGCGCATTTCCATCACGGCGTCTTCGCTGCAGCCGCAAAGCGGTACGGTGGCGGACGACGCCGGCATGCGGCTGACGCTGCGCGTCACCCTGCGCAACCGTTACGACAAGCCGCAGCCCTGGCCCGCGCTGGTTCTCCAATTGACCGATCTTTCCGATACGGTCGTGGTGCGCAAGGTGTTGCTGCCCGAAAACTACCTGCCGCCGGGCACGCGCGGTCCGTTCCCCGCCGGCGGCGAGCAGAACCTGGCCGTGCCGCTGCAGGTCGACGGTCTGCATGTGAACGGCTATCAGCTCGACAAGTTCTTTCCCTGATCTCTCTGGATAAAAGGATTTCCTATCATGGCAGCTCCGGTTCTGGTGTGCGGTTCCATGGCATTCGACACCATCGCGGTGTTCGAGGGCCGCTTCAAGGAACACATCCTGCCTGACCGCATCCATTCGCTCAGCGTTTCTTTCTTGACGCCATCGATGCGCAAGGAGTTCGGCGGATGTTCCGGCAACATCGCCTACAACCTGAAGCTGCTGGGGGGCGATCCCGTTCCGGTCGCGACCGTGGGCGAGGACGCCACGGGCTACCTGGAACGTCTGTCCGGACTGGGTATCGACATCCGTTACGTCAAGGTCATTCCCCAGACCTTCACCGCGCAGTGCTTCATTACCACCGATCTGGAGGACAACCAGATTGCCGCTTTCCATCCGGGCGCGATGTCGCATTCGGCCGAGAACGACCTCACTGGCGCCCGTGCGCAATGGGCCATCGTGGCGCCTGACGCCAAGGAAGGCATGTTCGCCCATGCCCAACGCCTGAATGCCGCGGGCATACCGTTCATCTTCGACCTGGGCCAGGCCATGCCCCTGTTCGATGGCGCCGATCTGCAGCGCATGCTAAGCCTGGCACAGGCCCTGACCGTGAACGATTACGAAGCCAGCGTCGTCGAGCAGCGCACCGGCAAGACCATTGCCGAGTTGGCGCGCGAACTGCGCGCCGTGGTCGTCACGCGCGGGGCCGAAGGCGCCAGCCTGTGGACAGAGGGGGCGGAACACGCCATTGCCCCGGTCCGGGCCGAGGCGGTGGTCGACCCGACCGGTTGCGGCGACGCCCATCGCGCCGGCCTTCTGCACGGTCTGACCCGCGGCTGGAGCTGGCTGGACAGTTGCAAGCTGGCCAATGTCATGGGCGCCATCAAGATTGCTTCGCGCGGGCCGCAGAACCACCAGCCCACGATCGGGGAAATTGGTAAGTTGCTGCAACAGACCTACGGGCTGCAATTGCCGGCGGCGGCCTAGGGTTGGAAAGGATTCTTTGTGTTTTTATGCCGCGTCGGCCCGTCTCCGGGCCGATAGGGCGGAGCGGAAATCGGGGTGCGGCCTGAAACTTGCGTCAGCCGCGGCAGACTAAGCGAGAACAGTCGTTGCAACGTATTTCCCCGTCCGCAATTTCGGCGAGCCTTACCGAATCGCCGGGGTATTATCCGTAACGCTGGTATATACCGAACAGGAGCCCGCATCATCATGAACAATACCGCCCCCTCCGTTTCCTTCAGCCCCGCGCGGGTTCGCGGCTCGCGCACGGTTCGTTGGGTCGCCATCACCGCCGTGGTTGCATCGGCGGCCTTGGTATCCGGTTGCGCCAACCGCAGCGCGTCCAGTGCAGTCTATAGCTACGATCAGGCGCAACGCGAACAGATCGTACGCACCGGCGTGGTCACCGGCGTGCGTCCCATCACCATCCAGAACGACAAGTCCAGCGGCGCCGGTCTGCTCGCGGGCGGCGCGCTGGGTGGCGTGGCCGGCAACGCGGTCGGCGGCGGCAGCGGCCGCACCATCGCCACCGTCGGCGGCGCCATCCTGGGCGCGCTGGCGGGCAATATGGTGGAAAACCGCGTCGGTACGACTTCCGGCCTGGAAATCACCGTGCGCCTGGATAACGGCGAAACGCGTGTGGTTGCGCAGGAAGCCGACGTGCCTATCAGCGTAGGCCAGCGCGTGCAGGTTATCAGCGGCACCGGTCCGACCCGCGTCACGCCGATGTAATCCGCGCGCACGGCGGCGCGCGTGCCGCCAGCCCGGCCCATGTGGCAGCAATGGCACGGGGTAGGGCACACGGAACGCGCGAAAAGAAAGCCTGTCTTGTACGCAAGACAGGCTTTTCTCTTGGTGCGCGCCCCGGCATGCCGCCTCGCGGCAGGGGCCTTTCCGGGCGGCGCGGCAATCGCCGGCGTGCCGGCCGGTCCGCGGCGCGGTCGGGGGAGCGGCAGGCGGCTACAGGCCGAAAGCCGCGTATGTGACGCGGGTGATGACCATCAATGCCACCTGGGCCAGCACCAGCAGGACCAGCGGCGAAAAATCGATCGGGGTACGCGGCAGGATGCGCCGTATGGGGTCGAGCAGCGGGTCGGTCAGGGCCTGCAGCACCGGCATCAGCGGTGCGCCGGGATTCACCCAGGATAGGACGGCCTGCGCCAGCGTCACCCAGACGATCAGGTTGAAGACCCACTTGACCACCGTCAGGAACGAAATGCCCAGTGCGATCGGCAGGGCGGACAAGGGGATGACCATGCCCAGCGACGTCACCCACATCAGCAGCAGGTAGATCAGGGCGGTCAGCCACGCGGCAATCAGCGTGGCCCAATCCACCGCGCCGCGCGAGGGCAGAATGCGTCGCAATGGGTTCACCAGCCAGTTGGTGGCTTGGTAAATGAAGCGCGCGACGGGGTTGAAGGGATGCATGCGGACCGCGTGCATCCATGCCCGCGCGATAAGCGCGGCGCCGAATAGGGTGAAGAGCGTATCGAGCAAAAAACGTGAGATGTCGCCGAACATGGCCGCCTGCTTTGTTGGTAAGTCGTATGAAAGGGGTCTTACGGCAGGCCAATTGTCGCACGATGTCACGACCCGCGGCGTCGGCCTTTGCGCGCGCGCCGGCCTGCGCACGCATGCAAAAAAGCCACCTGGCAGGGCCAGGTGGCTTTCGTACTACAGTGCTGCGGTGTCGACCTTACGGACGGCTACCGGTCGGGAACGGCCACGACGCGGCAGGGTTCAGTGCGGTCTTCGCGCCCGGGGCGGCAGCGGTCGAAGGCGGCGTGGCCGGCTTCTTGGCGGCAGCCTTCTTTGCAGCAGGCTTTTTGGCGGCAGGCTTTTTGGCAGCAGCCTTTTTCGCAGGGGCCTTTTTGGCGGCCGCTTTCTTGGCGGGCGCTTTCTTGGCAGCCTTCTTGGCAACCTTCTTGGTCGCTACCTTCTTGGTCGCTACCTTTTTGGTCGCGGCTTTCTTGGCCGGGGCCTTTTTGGCGACGACTTTCTTGACTGCCTTCTTTGCTACTTTCTTGGCAGGCGCCTTCTTGACGGCCTTCTTCGCTACCTTCTTGGCGGCGACTTTCTTGACGACCTTCTTGGCGACGACCTTCTTGGCGGCAGTCTTCTTCACCGCTTTCTTGGCGGGGGCTTTCTTCACAGCTTTTTTGGCTGTGGCTTTCTTAACCGCCTTCTTGGCGGCCTTCTTGGCAGTTGCCATGGCATTGCTCCTTAGGTTCAGGGGTCCCAGAACTTAAACCCGTGCACCGTCCCGCCTTCAGACGGAACGATGCCCGAGCTATTCATCGGCGCATACCACTGTCCCATGCAGGCGACAGCTACATCGATGTGCGCTAATGAATGCGGCACTGCCATTTGATATGGCCCCCGCTCCTCATGGCGCGAGCCATTTCAAATGGCGCCGACAGGTGGCACGGCCATCCGCGCCACCCATCGCTACGTTGCTTCCGACACCCTGGCCCGGTTCATTCCCAGCTCAGCGTGCCTCCGGTTTGGTATTCGATGACTCGAGTTTCGAAAAAGTTTCGTTCTTTCTTGAGGTCGATCATTTCCGCCATCCACGGGAAGGGATTTTCTTCCTGTGGGAACAGCGCCTCGATACCGATCTGCTGGCAACGGCGATTGGCGATGAAGCGCAGATACGACTTGAACATCGGCGCATTCAAACCCAGCACACCGCGCGGCATGGTGTCTTCGGCGTAGGCGTACTCCAGTTCGACAGCCTTCAGGAAAAGAGCACGGATTTCTTCACGGAACTCGGGCGTCCAGAGGTGCGGATTCTCGAGCTTGATGGTGTTGATCAGGTCGATGCCGAAATTGCAGTGCATGGATTCATCGCGCAGGATGTACATGTACTGTTCGGCCGCGCCGGTCATCTTGTTCTGGCGGCCCAGCGCCAGGATCTGCGTGAACCCCACATAGAAGAACAGGCCTTCCATCAGGCAGGCAAAGACGATCAGCGACTTCAGCAGTTTCTGGTCGGCTTCCGGCGTGCCGGTATGGAAGTTGGGGTCCGCGATCGCTTCGATGAACGGGATCAGGAATTCGTCCTTGGCGCGGATGGACGGAATCTCGTTATAAGCATTGAAGATTTCCGATTCGTCCAGGTCCAGGCTTTCGACGATGTATTGATAAGCGTGGGTATGGATGGCTTCTTCGAATGCCTGGCGCAGCAGGAACTGCCGGCATTCCGGAGCCGTGATGTGCCGGTACGTACCCAGCACGATATTGTTGGCGGCCAGGGAATCGGCCGTCACGAAGAAACCCAGGTTGCGCTTGACGATGCGGCGTTCGTCTTCGGTCAGGCCCGTGGGGTTCTTCCAGAGCGAGATATCGCGCGACATGTTGATTTCCTGCGGCATCCAGTGGTTGGCGCAGGTGGCCAGGTATTTTTCCCAGGCCCATTTGTATTTGAACGGGACCAGCTGATTGACGTCGGTCTGGCCGTTGATGATGCGTTTATCGGCAACCTTCACGCGTTGCGCGGCAGCCCCGGCCTGCGCGGCGGTGGACGCCGGCACGGCCGCAGGCAGCGCGGCATCGTCGAAGGCGCCCGTCGACGCCCGCGCGGGCATGCCGCCCGCCGGCTTGGCGGCGGTCTGGCCCGGTTGCAGTGCGACGTTGTCGTCTTCCCAATTGATCATGTGAAATTCTCCGGATGCGGTCGATTACTGGCAGGCTTCGCACTCTTCGAAACCGGGATCACCCGGCCTCATGGTGCAAACCGCTCCGACGATTTCAGGTTCCGGCAGGGTGGGCGCCGCGGCGGCCGAAGCCGTGCCGGTCTGGCCGCCCGAAGCGACTGCGTTCAATTCGCCGCCGCGGCCGGTGGATTTTTCCGCGCTGGTGGCGCCCAGCGTGCGCAGGTAATACGTGGTCTTCAAACCACGCAGCCACGCCAGCTTGTACGTTTCGTCGAGCTTCTTGCCCGATGCGCCTGCCATATAGATATTGAGCGACTGCGACTGATCGATCCACTTCTGGCGACGCGACGCGCATTCCACCAGCCAGCGCGGTTCGACTTCGAACGCGGTGGCGTAGATTTCGCGGAGTTCAGCGGGCACGCGGTCGATGCGGGATAGGCTGCCGTCGAAGTACTTGAGGTCGGCGACCATGACTTCGTCCCAAAGACCGAGTTTCTTCAAGTCGCGCACGAGGTATTCGTTGACGACCGTGAACTCACCGGAGAGATTCGATTTGACGTACAAGTTCTGGTAAGTGGGTTCGATGCACGCAGATACGCCAATGATATTGGAAATCGTCGCGGTTGGGGCGATTGCCACGCAATTGGAGTTACGCATGCCGTGCGCTTTGATGCGTGCACGCAACGCATCCCAATCCAATGCGGACGACATATCGACGTCGACATTGCCGCCGCGTTCTTCACGCAGCAGATTCAACGTGTCTTGCGGAAGGATGCCGCGATCCCACAGCGAGCCCTTGTACGTCGGATACGTGCCGCGCTCTTCAGCGAGTTCGCTGGAAGCGAGGTACGCGTAGTAGCACACGGCTTCCATCGATCGATCGGCGAATTCCACTGCGGCTTGCGACGCATACGGCACGCGCATCATGTGCAGGCAATCCTGGAAGCCCATGATGCCCAGGCCGACGGGACGATGGCGCTGGTTGGAGTCCTTCGCCTTCTTGACCGCGTAATAGTTGATGTCGATGACGTTGTCGAGCATGCGCATCGCCACGCCGATGGTGCGCTTGAGCTTGTCCAGATCCAGCTCGAAGCCGCCGTTGGCGGTGGGCTTCATGTGCGCGACCAGATTCACCGAACCCAGGTTGCACACCGCGATTTCCGACTCGTTGGTGTTCAGCGTGATTTCCGTGCACAGGTTGGAGCTGTGGACCACGCCGACGTGCTGCTGCGGCGAGCGGATATTGCACGGATCCTTGAACGTGATCCAGGGATGGCCGGTTTCGAACAGCATGGACAGCATCTTGCGCCACAGCGTGAGCGCCGGCATCTTTTTGTAAAGCTTCAACTCGCCGCTGGCCACGCGCGCTTCGTAGCCCAGGTAAGCCTGTTCGAACTCGCGGCCATACTTGTCGTGCAGGTCGGGGCAGTCCGACGGCGAAAACAGTGTCCACTCGCCACTTTCCATGACCCGCTTCATGAACAGGTCGGGGATCCAGTTGGCAGTGTTCATGTCATGGGTGCGGCGGCGTTCGTCGCCGGTGTTCTTGCGCAGCTCCAGGAATTCTTCGATGTCCAGGTGCCACGTCTCCAGATAGGTGCACACGGCGCCCTTGCGCTTGCCGCCCTGGTTCACCGCGACCGCGGTATCGTTGACGACCTTCAGGAAGGGAACCACGCCCTGGCTTTCGCCGTTGGTACCTTTGATGTGGCTACGCAAGGCGCGTACCGGGGTCCAGTCGTTGCCCAGGCCGCCCGCGTATTTCGCGAGCAGCGCGTTTTCCTTGATGGCGTCGTAGATACCTTCCAGGTCGTCCGACACGGTGGTGAGGTAGCACGACGACAGCTGCGAATGCAGGGTGCCCGAATTGAACAGGGTGGGCGTCGAGCTCATGAAGTCGAAGGACGACAGGATCTCGTAGAACTGGATGGCGCGCGCTTCGCGATCGACGCCGGGTTTCGTTTCGCCCAGAGCCAGGCCCATGGCTACGCGCATGTAGAAGACCTGCGGCAGTTCGATGCGGCGGCCACGGATGTGCAGGAAGTAGCGGTCGTACAGCGTCTGCAGGCCCAGATAGCTGAACTGCAGATCGCGTTTCGCGTCCAGCGCGGCGGCCAGGCGCGGCAGATCGAATTGCGCCAGCTTGGTATCGATCAGGCCACCTTCGATGCCGCGCGAAATGAACGTCGGGAAATAATCGGCATAGCGCTGCGCCATCTGTGCCTGCGAGACTTCCTCGCCCAGCACTTCCTTGCGGATCGTGTGCAGCAGCAGGCGCGCGGTGACCTGGCTGTAGGCCGGGTCTTTTTCGACCAGCGCGCGCGCGGACAGGATGGCCGACTTGTAGACTTCATCGACCGGGATGCCGTCGTACAGATTCTTGACGGTCTCCTTCAGGATGGCTTCGGCGTCGATATAGTTGGACAGCCCCACACCGGCGGCTTCGATCGTGGCGCGCAGTTCGGCCAGATCCAGGGGGCGCTTCACGCCCTGGTCCGTCACGTTCAGGACATGCTCGGGCTGCGCGGCGGCGGCCGGCGGGGTGTGCTCGGCGGCACGCTCCTGCGAGCGCTTCTCGCGATACAGCACGTAGGCGCGGGCGACATCGTGTTCGCCCGAGCGCATCAGCGCCAGTTCGACCTGGTCCTGGATTTCCTCGATATGGAAAGTGCCGCCATTGGGGCGGTTGCGCATCAGGGCGTTGACGGCCTGGCGCGTCAAGGTGTCGACGAGTTCGCGCACGCGGGCGGAGGCGGCGCCCTGGCCGCCGTTGACGGCCAGGAAGGCCTTGGTCATCGCGATGGCGATTTTGCTGGGTTCGAAACCGACCACCGCGCCGTTGCGCCGGATAACCTGGTAACCGGCCCATTGGCCGGAAGCAGGTGTCGATTGATCATTGTCGGAAGGCGGCACGGCGCTCGGCCGAGTCACAGAGGCAATCGAAGTGTGCTGCATGGAAGCTCCTGTGCGTAGTAAAAAGCGCGAGTGACGTCGCGCTCGGGTGTTCGAATAGGGTGGAAGAAGGGGTGGTTACCAAAGGACGCAAATGGGCCGGAAACGCATCCAGCCCAAGTCCTAACCACAAGATGTTGTGTCTTACCCCGACCCCAGGCCCAATTCTAGTGGTGGAAGGGGATGGCTACAAGCGTGAAGCGGAACGCGATACTTCTTTAAGTTGTTACGAAGTATATCGCCGGGGCGTTATCTTGTCCGAGGGCGAAGTGCCTGCTCCGCCAGCCCCGTATTGTCGCACGGACGGGGCCGGCCGCCGGTGCCGCCGGGCGCGGCCGGGACGCCCGGCCCCTGCCGTTATTGAAGTGCGATGCCGGCCTGAAGTCCGGTGCCGGCCGCCGCCTTTTTTAAGGTGTAAAACCGGCCACCGGTGCCGTCGAGAGGTGATGCCGACCGTTGCTTCATTGCCGCGTAATCCCCGCCGTTGCGATCCACTGCTTCCAGCGCTCGGCGTCCTGCCGCACGAAGGCGTCGAACTGCGCGACATCCATGCGTTTGGGTTGCAGGCCGAGACGGCTTAGCTTGCCGTGGATTTCCGGATCGTCGACCGCCCGCGCCAGATACCGGTTCATCGCCTGGACGATGGGTTCCGGCGTGCCCGCCGGCGCGGACAGCCCCAGCCAGCCCAGCACCACGAAGCCGGGGTAGTACGAAGCCATGGTGGGCACCTTGGGCCACGCCGGGTGGGCCGCTTCGCCTGTGACGGCGATGGCGCGCAGGCCCTTGCCGTCGATCTGGCCCATCGCCGTCAGGTAATCCACGAAGGCGAAGTCGATCTGCCCGCCCCGCAGATCGGTAATGATCTGCGTGACGTTCTTGTAGGCGGCGCCGTCTATCTGCAGCGCGCCGCGCGCCTTCAACAGTGCCGACGGTACCTGCGACGACGAGCTGTAATAGCCGTAGAACACCTTGCCCGGGTGCTGTTTCGCGTAATCCACCAACTGGGGCATGGTCTGGAAGGGGCTGCCCGGCGATACCACGGCGACCGATCCGAATGTCCCGAGCATGCCTACCTGGCGGAAGTCCTTGAGCGGGTCGTAGGGCAAGGACTTATACAGATAGGGATTGGCAGCCTGCGTGGAGTTGGTCGACAGCAGGAACGTGTAGCCATCGGCTGGCGCCGACTTCACCGTGTTGGTGCCGACGATGCCACCCGCGCCAGGGCGATCTTCCACCACGACGCTTTGGCCGGTTTTGGCGCCCAGATATTGGGCGAATGTACGGGCCGTCAGGTCGGCCGCGCCGCCGGCGGCAGAGGGCACAACGATGGTCACGGTGCGTGCCGGCCATTCCGAGGCAACTGCCGGCGATGCCATCCAGACGCCGCATATCGCGAGCGCCGCCAACAGCTTTTTGTGCGTCTTCAAGGTTGTCTCCCCAGTTGTGCGCGGTGGCGATGGGGAAATCCCATCGTCATTCCCGCGCGGCTCCATATGGTGGTCTCTCTCTCTATATATATAGCGATGGCGCCAACGCCGCCGCAGCCATGTAACGGATCAGCCGGGAAAATGGCGCTCGTACCAATCGCGTATCGCCTCTGCGCTTTCCCGCCAGCCGCGTGCGTACATCATGCAGTGAGGCATGTCCGGCAGCAGGCGATATTCGAAGCCGTAGAGATCGGCCACGGCCCGGTCCTGGCCCGGCGGATGCCGCGCGGCGTCGTCCCGGCCCGCTTCCAGGCACAGGCCCGGTGCATCGATCGCCTGTGCCGGGATGGCCAGTCGCAGCAAATAACGGTCGTTCATGGCCTCCGCGCTTTCCGGGCACAGGCGGGCCGCGACCGCGGCGACGGCGTGTCGCTCCATGTCTCCGGTGAACCGCCTGCGTACGTCGTCCAGGCCGGGCGGCGGCCGGCTGGCGCCAACCGGCACCGGGTCCAATGCCAGCGCGCCCGATACATTGGCCGGCGGCGACGGGGCCATCAATACGATACCGGCGGTTTTGCGTTGGGTGGCGGCAAAGAGCGCCGGCAGGGCGCCCATGCTGTGTCCCGCCACCACGATCGGGCCTTCGATCAGGTCCATGGCCTGCGCGACGCATACGCCGAAATCGCCGACACCATGGCGATGGTAGTCAGGGCCCTGTGGCAGCCCGCCGTGGCCGGGCAGGTCCAGGGCCGCGCAGCCGATGCCCAGGGCGGCGAAGTACTCCAGGTAGCCCGCATAGCACCAGGCACCATGAAATGCGCCGTGCACGAAAAGCAGTGTGGGCCTGCCCGCCTTGCCGCGTGCGCCGACGACCAGCCGGCCCTCGCCGGCCGGCAGCGGCGGCATTCGATCGAGGAGCGTGAAGTCCGGAAGGGCGGCGGGGGGCGTGATGGCGTCCATGCGGCGAATGGTAGGCTGCGGCAGGCGATGAGAAAAATTTATTTTTTCTATCCGATAATAAGTCCGGCAAATACATGAAAAAGGCCGCGCCATGAGCCAGCTTCCGGATCTTTCCATCGCGCATTACCGGCATTTCCTATTGGTGGCGGAGCTGCGCAGTTTCCGCGCGGCAGCGGCGCGCGCCTTCCGTTCCCAGCCCGCCTTGTCGCTGTCCATTCGCGAGATGGAGCAACGCCTGGGGCAGCCGCTGTTCGAACGCGGCGCGCGGGTAAGCCTGACGCGCTTCGGCGAATCCTGCCTGCCGCTGGCGCGCGAACTGGTCGATCATCACGACCGTGTGGCCATGAGCATCGGCGGCATGGCGCGCAGCGAAACGGGTCTGCTGACGATGGCCGCGGTCGCCACGGCCGCCTCGCTTTGGATACCCGACCTGGTTGCCCGCTACCGCGCCGCCCATCCCGACGTCGCGATGCGGCTTTATGACGACAATTCCGAAGGGGTGGAGCGCATGGTGCTGGCGGGGCAGGCCGAATTGGGCATATGCAGTCCGGTCCTGAGCGACAAGCGCCTGGTATTCGAGCCGTTGTGGCGGGACGAATTCGGCCTGGTCTGCCGCGACGATCATCCCTTGGCGCAGCGGGCGTGGTTAACGTGGAAAGAGGTGGCCGGACTGCCGCTCATCGGTACCGTGGCGCATCGCCAGCTGGCCGGGCATCGGGCGGCGGCCTTCATGATGAACCTGCCCGTCTTCGTGTCCCACATGATGTCGCTGACCGCGATGCTGGAGCGAGGCGTCGGCGTTACCGTGCTGGCGGAGCTCGGCAAGCCTCCCGACGCACGCAATCTGGTCTTCGTCCCGTTGCGCCGCCCGCGCATCGGCCGTACCTTGGGGATGACCCGGCTGGCGGGGCGAACGCTGTCACCGGCGGCATCCGTCATGGAGGCCCTATTGCGCGAGACGGCCGCGACGTCCGTGCATGCCGCCTGATCCCGGCCTGCCCGCCAATTTTCGCGTATCCCCCGGACGGTGTTGCGCGTTACGCACAACTACCGCATTGCGAGCGTTTATGTTGGGCATGGGCGTTGCGTCTTGCCGCCGCGATATTCAGAATCGGTATGTCGCACCGATGTGTTCCTTTTCCGCGCAATGCGGATATCTCGGTGGCCTGTGAGGATTTCATGAGCAGTGCATTTTCGCGTTTCGCCGGCGTAGCCTGCGCCGCGTTCGTTCTGGCCGGTTGCGCAATCAAGAAAAACGAATCGCCCCATCCGGCGGCCCAGCCGCCTTCTCCCCCCAGGCCCGTGGCCTGCGCCGCCAGCGCCGGCGCGGATGCCCTGGCCGGAACGTGGTATTCGGTCTCCACGCCGCGCGGCGTGGGCGGCACGCAGCAAACCCTGCTGGTGCTGGCGCCGGACGGCAAGATGCATTATCGGACCCAGCTCAAGATCCGCAACAAGGCGCGGCCCGGGCTGGATGAAACGGGGTGCTGGACGTTCGCCAACGGCGTCTACACCATGCAGACCACCGAATCCAACGGCGATCCCGTCGACCTGTCGGATCCGATCTACACCAACCGCTACCGGGTGGAAGCGCTCGACAAAAGCACGCTGGTCCTGCGCGACGAGAAGCCGGGTGGAGAAGTGCTGAAGGCGCGCAGGATGCCCCCGGGGTACCTGCTGCGCTGAGATCCCGCGGTAGCCCTACGCCAGCGCGCGTTCCAGGCGGCCCAGGACTTTTTCCCTGCCCAGCAGGGCGAGCACGGCATCGATGGCCGGCGTCTGGGTCTGGCCCGTCACGGCCACGCGCAAGGGAATGGCCAGTTGCGGCATCTTCATGCCGCGCGCCGCAAGCACGCGCTTGATGGCGGCGGACAAGGCCTCCTTCGACCAGTCGCCGCCACCGGCCTCGCCGGCGAATTCTCCCAGGGCCTCGCGGGCCGGCTCGGTCAGGTGCTGCGCCGCCAGTTCCTGCGGCACGCCGCCGAACGGCCCGCAGAACAACATGGCGCCGTCGGCCAGCTGCTCGAGCGTTTCGGCGCGGTCTTTCAGCAGCGCCATGACGGCAGGCAGGTCGGCCGCGGCGGGATCGCCGCCACGCCGCGCGATGCGCGGCGCGACACGTTCGGCCAGTTCGGCATCGGTCATCTGGCGCAGGTAGTGGGCGTTGACCCAGTTCAGCTTCTTCGGGTCCCATTGCGACGCGGACTTCGACAAATGCCGCGTATCGAACCATTCCACCAACTGGTCGCGGGTGAAGAGCTCGTCATCGCCGTGGCTCCACCCCAGCCGGGCCAGGTAGTTGATCATGGCTTCCGGCAGGTAGCCGTCCTTGTCGTATTCCATGACGCTGACCGCGCCGTGGCGCTTGGACAGCTTTTCCCCATCCGGTCCCAGGATCATGGGCACGTGGCCGTATTCGGGCAATTGCGCGCCCAGCGCGCGCAGGATATTGATCTGGCGCGGCGTGTTGTTGACATGGTCGTCGCCGCGCAGCACATGGGTGATGCCCATGTCCCAGTCGTCCACCACGACGCAGAAGTTGTAGGTCGGCGTGCCGTCCGGGCGCGCGATGATCAGGTCGTCCAGTTCGCCGTTGTCGAAGCTGATCGGTCCCTTCACCATATCGTTCCAGCTGGTGGTGCCCGTCAGCGGGTTCTTGAAGCGGACCACCGGCTGGCGGCCTTCGGGGATGGCCGGCAGCGTCTTGCCCGGCTCCGGCCTCCACGTGCCGTCATAGCGCGGCTTCAGGCCCTGGGCGCGGGCGCGTTCGCGCATGGCTTCCACTTCCTCGGGCGTGCAGTAGCAGTGGTAGGCCGTGCCCGCGGCCAGCATCTGGGCCACGACCTCGCGGTAGCGGTCCATGCGGCGCATCTGGTAGAAGGGGCCTTCGTCCGGCTGCATGCCCAGCCAATCCATGCTGTCCAGGATGGCCTGCACGGCTTCCGGCGTCGATCGTTCCACGTCGGTGTCTTCGATGCGCAGGATGAACACGCCGCCATGGTGACGGGCAAACGCCCAGGAAAAAAGCGCCGTGCGCGCGCCGCCCAGATGCAGGTAGCCGGTGGGCGAAGGGGCGAAACGGGTGCGAACGCGGGAAGGGGAAGTTTGGGTCATCGGAAAGCAGGGTCGGTTATCATATTGCGCAATAGCGGCATTTTAGTTCCATGTCGCCGCATGCCACCCGCGACGCATGAAACAGATGTAGCCCGGCCAGGGACGCCGCGGATCCGGCTCCGCCGGTCCGCCAGCGTCGCTCCCTTAAGGGGGAAGCGTGCAGCGCTTCGAGGGAGGGCCCAATCCCTATGCTTCGACACGCACTGGCTTCGCTGTTCGACCCGCGTTCCCTGCTCATCATCGCGGACCGTCCCTTGCCGGGCACGGCGATTCTGCCCGCGGCCCTGCGTGCCCGCACCACCACGATCGACTGCGCGCCGGGCGTGGCGCCCGACATTCCCGAAAGCCTCGCCGGCCTGGACGCCGGCGAGCGGCCGGACCTCGCGCTGGTATGCGTGGCGCCCGCGGTCTTCGCCGAAACCCTGCGCCGCCTGGCACCACGCGCGCCGCGCGCCCTGATCGTGCTGCCGCACGAACAGCCCGACCCCTATCCGCGCGGCACCATCGCCCTGTGCCAGGCCTGGGCGCAGGAAAACCGCTGCAAGCTGCTGGGGCCGCGCGCCTTCGGCGTCCAGCGTCCGCATGCCAGCCTGAACTTCAGCCAGCATCCCTCGCTGGCGCGCGCCGGGCGCGTCGCGCTGGTGGCGCAGTCGCGTTCCATCATCGCCGCCGTCATGGATTGGGCCGAGGACGTGCATTTCGGTTTTTCCACGGCGATCGCCCTGGGCGACGAGGCCATCGTGGGACTGGGTCCGGTGCTGGACTACCTGGCCACGGATCCGCGCACCGACAGCATCGCGCTGTACCTGGAGGACGTCGGCTCCGCCCGGCCCTTCATCAGCGCGCTGCGCGCAGCGGCCAGCGCCAAGCCCGTGGTGGTGCTCAAGGCCGGCCGCGGCGACGATGACGATGCCGTTTTCGATGCGGTGCTGCGGCGCGCCGGCGCGGTGCGCGTGCGTTACTTCGTGCAGTTGTTCTCGGCATTGAAAGTGCTGGGCTATGCAAGGCGGCCGCGCGGGCGGCGCGTCGCGCTGTTCTCCAACGGCAGCGGGCCGCCGCAGTTGGCGCTGGACCTCATCGGCCCGGATGCCGCGGTGGCCCGCGCCGAGCTCTCTCCGGCAACGGAGCGGGCGCTCGAAGCGCTGCTGGAACCCGGGTCGGCCGTCGCCAATCCCGTCATCACCCATGCACCGCTGACGCCGGACGTGGCGCAGGCGGTGCTGGACACCCTTATCGACGATACGGGCGTGGACGGCGTGCTGGTGCTGCTGGCGCCGGACGCGCTGGCCGACCTGCGCGCGGTGGCGCAACGGTTGGCGCTGATCGCGCCGCGCGCGCGCAAGCCCATCGTGTCCTGCTTCATGGGCGATGCCGGCATGCGGCCGCTGCGGCGCATGCTGGACGACGCCGGCACCTCAGCCTTTCGCACGCCGGAATCGGCCGCCGATGCGTTCGGCGTGCTGTCCACCCACTACTACAACCAGCAACTGCTGCTGCAATCGCAGCCGCCGCTGCCCCAGGGGCCGCAGCCGGACACTGCAGCCGCGCAAGCCATCGTCGATGCGGTCCGGCGCGACGGGCGCCATGCGCTGGGGCCGGCCGAAACGCGGGATGTCCTGGCCGCCTACATGGTGCCGATACAGGACACCATGCCCAGCGGCGCGTTCGAGCCTTTGTCGCGTCCCATGGCAATACGGGTCCACCGCGACGCGCGCTTCGGGCCGGTGATCCGCTTCGCCGCCGGCGGGCCCGATGCGGTGCTGAGCCCCGCCGACCGCGGCATGGACCTGCCCCCCCTCAACGGCTTCCTCGCGCAGCAGCTCATCGAACGCAGCCGCTTGTGGCGCAAGGTGCTGGCGCATCGCATGGGGCTGGCCGCCTTCGAAACCCTGCAGCAGGCGCTGGTGCGGGTGTCCGAATTGATCACCGACGCGCCGGACATCGAAGCGCTGGATATCGACCCCCTGTACGCCGGCGAGGCCCGGCTGTACGCGAGGTCCGTCCGCGTGGCGTTGACCCGCCAACCGGCCGCGCCGTGCCCGCATCTGGGCGGCTATCCGCACATGGCCATCCATCCCTATCCGTCGCGGCTGGTGCAGGTTCGCCACTTCGCCGACGGCACGCCCTGGGTGGTGCGGCCCATCCGCCCGGAGGACGCGGATGCTTTGCAGGCCTTCATCCGCGATCTGTCCGAGCGTTCGCGATACATGCGCTTCGTGTCGATGATGCGCGAACTGACGCCACGCATGCTGGCCCGGTACACGCAGGTGGATTACGACCGCGAACTGGCCCTGGTGGCCACCACCGAGCTGCCCAACCCGGCCCATCGCGGCCACCGTCACGATGCCGTGATCGGCCTGGCCCACTATCTGCGCAACCCGGACGGCCGCGGCGCGGAATACGCGCTGGTCGTGGCGGATGCCTGGCAGGGCCGCGGCCTGGGCCGTCAACTGATGACGCTGCTGATCGACGCGGCCCGCGAGCAGGGCCTGGAATATATCGAAGGCCTGGTGCTGGCGGACAACCGGCCCATGCTGCGGCTGATGACCAGCCTGGGCCTGAAAAACGACCCGGAGCCGGAGGACCCCTCCCTGCGGCGCGTGTGGCTGGACCTGGGGCGGCCGGCCGCCGGCGCTACTTGAGGACTTCCATCAGGAAATCGCGGATATCGGCGATCTCCTCGGCGCACACGGAGTGCTGCATGGGGTAGGTATGCCAGCGGACGTCGTGGCCCAGCGATGTGAGCATGTCGCGCGAGGCCGTGGCCCGCGCGATGTTGACCACCGGATCGTATTCGCCATGGGCCAGGAAAATCGGTGTGTCCGCATTGGCGCCGTGGCGCTCCGCGGACGCGGCGTCCAGCAGCGGCAGATAGCCGGACAGTCCCATCATGCCGGCCAGCTTTTCCGGTAGCCGCAGGCCGGTGTGCAGCGTGACCGCGCAGCCTTGCGAGAAACCGGCCAGCACGATGCGAGAGGTGGGAATGCCGCGGCCGTTTTCGCGCGCGATCAGGGCGCGCACGGCGGCCTCGGAGCGCCGGATGCCGTCGGCGTCCTCGCGGCGCACCAGGTCCATGACCAGGATGTCGTACCAGGATCGCATGTGCATGCCGCCGTTGATGGTGACCGGCTGAACCGGCGCGTGCGGAAAGACGAAGCGCACGGCGGGGGCGGCGGGTAGCCGCAATTCGGGGACGATGGGCGCGAAATCGTTGCCGTCCGCGCCCAGCCCATGCAGCCAGATCACCGCGTGCGTGGGTTGCGGGCCGGTCTCGAGTTCGATGCAGTCCAGCAGTTCGGAGGGGGTATGGGAGGTCATGGGGCAGGGCTATGAGGTCGGGCTCTCTGGCTGCGGGCGTTCAGGACTGCAAAGTCTTCAGGGCCTGGAACAGCGCCCGGTAGTGCTTGCGCTTGGGCTCCTGCCCCTGCGCCAGGCTGGCGTTGGCGCGGGCTTCCTTGCGGGCCTCGCGGATCAGCGTGCGCAGATGCTGGGCGTCGCCGCCCGGGTTGCGGGCCAGCAGGTCGGTCAGCGCGGCATCGTCTTCCAGCAGGCGGTCGCGCAGGCTTTCCAGGCGATGCATCGCCGCGGTTTCCTCGCGCGAGCCGTTCTCCCAGGTGTCCAGCTGGCGCCGGATATCGTCGGCCGGCGCGTCGCGCATGAGCTTGCCGACGTAGTGCGTCTGGCGGCGCAGCCCTTCGCGGCTGGTGGTGCGCTGGGCCTCGCGGATGGCGTCGTACAGGCGTTCGGCCAGGGGCAACTGGCGCAGTCGTTCCGGAGACAGCCCGATCAATTGCTTGCCAAGATCCGTCAGGGCAAGCATTTCGCGCTTGACCTGGGATTTGCTCGGGCGGTCGTAGCCGTCGTCCTCGTCGCCGGCGGACTCGGTTATTTCTGACATTGTAGGAACAGCAGGTTTGCGGACTTGGCTATGATACCTGTCTCTCTCAAGCGAGTTTCAATGGTCACTTATTCTTCTTCCCTGCCGGTCGCCGAAAACCAGGCGCGATTCAGCGAACTGGTCCAGAGCGTCCTCGCCCACGCGCGCAAGGTCGGCGCCAGCGACGCCGTCGCCGAAGTCTCCGAAAGCCTGGGGCTCTCGGTATCGGTGCGCAAGAACGATATCGAAACGGTAGAGCAAACGCGCGACCGTTCCCTGGACGTGACGGTCTACGCCGGCAAGCGGCGCGGTTCGGCATCCACCTCCGATTTCTCCGAGGCGGCGCTGCGCGAAACCGTGGAAGCGGCCTGGCATATCGCCAGCCACACCGCGGAGGACCCCGCAGCCGGGCTGCCGGACGCCGATATGCTCGCCCGCGACTATCCGGACCTGGCCCTGCACTATCCCTGGGCCATCGGCACGGAAGAGGCCGCGGAACTCGCCCTGCGCGCCGAACGCGCGGCCCGCGCCGTCGACGCCCGCATCACGAACACGGAAGGCGCCTCCATCGGCACCTTCGAAGGCCAGTTCGTGATGGGCAATACCCGCGGCTTCCTGGGGGGCTATCCCTATTCGCGCCACAGCCTTTCCGTGGCGCCGATCGCCGGGCGCGGCAACGGCATGCAGCGCGATTACTGGTACAGCAGCGAACGCAATGCCGCCAATCTGGCCGAACCGGAGGCGGTGGGGCGCTACGCGGCCGAACGAGCCCTGTCGCGCCTGTCGGCCCGCCGCATCCGCACCGGAAAATTCCCCGTCCTGTTCGAAGCACCGCTGGCGCTGGGGCTGCTGGGGGCGCTGACGCAGGCGGTCAACGGCGGCGCGCTGTACCGCAAGGCCAGCTTCCTGCTCGATAGCCTGGGCAAATCCATCTTCGCCGATCATATCGATATCGCCGAGGACCCCCATGTCGCGGGCGCCATGGGCAGTTCGCCCTTCGATGACGAAGGCGTCATTACGCAGGCCCGCAACGTGGTGACGGCAGGGGTGCTGCAGGGCTATTTCCTGTCCACCTACACCGCCCGCAAGCTGGGCATGCGGAGCACCGGCAACGCCGGCGGATCGCACAATCTGGCGCTGCGCTCGCGCCTGACCCAGCCGTCGGACGACCTGCCCCCCATGCTGCGCAAGAAGGGCACCGGTTTTATGGTGACGGAGCTGATCGGCCAGGGCGTGAACTATGTGACCGGCGATTATTCGCGCGGCGCCTTCGGCTACTGGGTCGAGAACGGCGAAATCCAGCATGCGGTGCAGGAAGTCACGATCGCCGGCAATTTGCAGGACATGTTCCGGCAAATCGTCGCGGTGGGCGCGGACACCATTGCCCGGGGTACGAAGTCCACCGGGTCTATCCTGATCGAGCAAATGGCCATCGCCGGGGAATAATACGCAGGCCCGCCGCTTTCCCCGGCCGGCGGTGCGGCGAAAACGTCGCGCTTGCGCAGGTTTGAGGCCTTTCCAGGGTTGCAACCCGCAACAAATAACGCAATTCGAGTAATAATGGCGGACTTGCCCAAGCCGGCCCAGCCGGCTTGGGTCTGCTCATCAGCGAGGCGCAGACCCTCGCGCACATATATAACGCCCGTGAGAGAGGCCTTCCCATGAAGACGACATACCAACTGCTGGCTGCCGTGGTGGCCAGTGCCTTCCTGCCCGCCGTGCATGCGGCCGACATCAAGCTGGGCATGGCCGAAGCCTTGTCCGGCGGTGCCGCCCAGTACGGCATCTCCATTCGCAACGGCTTCCAACTGGCCGCGGACGAAATCAACGCCGCGGGCGGCATCAACGGCAACAAGATCGCCCTGGTGATCGAAGACGAGCAAGGCAAAAAAGAAGAAGCCATCAACGTCTTCAAGAAACTGATCTTCCAGGACAAGGTCCTGATGACCTTCGGCCCCACGCTGTCGAATTCCGCGCAGGCCGCCGATCCCATCGCCCAGGCCGCCAAGACCGTGGCATTCGGCACGTCGAACACCGCGGACGGCATCACGTCCATCGGCAACTACATCTTCCGCAATTCGGTGACCGAAGCGGACGTGCTGCCGGCCACGCTGACCACCGTCAAGAACAAGGTGGGCCTGAAGAACGTCGCCGTCCTCTATGGCAACGATGATGTCTTCACCAAGAGCGGCTACGACAACTTCAAAAAGGCGCTGGAAGACCTGAAGATCCCGGTCACCACCACGGAAACCTTCGCCAAGGGCGACGTCGATTTCAAGGCGCAGCTGACCAAGATCAAGGGCACGAATCCGGATGCCATCGTCCTGTCCGCCCTGCTGGCCGAAGGCGGTCCCATCATGGTGCAGGCGCGCCAGCTGGGGCTGAATGTGCCCGTCATCGGCGGCAACGGCATGAACTCCGTGAAGATCTTCGACCTGGCGCCCGGCGCTGCGTCCAACAACCTGTGGATCGGCAGCCCGTGGTCCATCGAGAACAAGACGCCGGAAAACACCAAGTTCATCGACGCCTACAAGGCCAAGTACAACATCGCGCCGGACCAATTCTCCGCGCAGGCCTATGACGCCATGTACATCGTCGCGCAGGCACTGAAGAAGGTGCAGCTCAAGGGCGACCTGGCCGCCGACCGCACCGCCCTGCGCGACGCGCTGCCCGCCGTCCAATGGACCGGCGCCACCGGCGCGTTCAAGTTCCGTCAAGCCAAGGATCGTGCCGGCAAGCCCGCTGGCTACGACGCCGTACAGGCGCCGATCATCAGCAAGACGGAAAACGGCAAGTACGTCATAGAGAAGTAACCCCTGCGCGCGAGCGCGGCTCCCGCCGCCTCCGACGCCTTGCGGGCTGCGCCTGCCGCGGTTCGCAAGGCGTTTTCGATTCGGATGTCCCGGTATGTTGGAACAACAATTCGTCAATGCCCTGTCCCTGGGCTGCGTGTACGCCCTGTTCGCCCTGGGCTTCACGCTGGTCTTCGGTGTGCTCGGCATTATCAATCTGGCGCATGGCGCGGTCTTCATGGTCGGTGCCTACGCGGCCCTGTCCATCATCACCAAGCTGGGCATTCCGCTATGGATCTCGCTGATCCTGACTTTCGTCGTCGCCGGCGCGCTGGGCGCCCTGATCGATTGGCTGGTCCTGAAGCCGCTGCGGCGCCGCAACGCGCCCCATCTGATACCCATGATCGCCACCATCGGCGTGGGTATCGTCCTGAACAACGGCGTCCAGGGCATCTACGGCGCCAATAACCTGCGCTTTCCGCCCGGCGTGGTGCCGGACAGCTCGATGGTAATCGCCGGGATACACGTCACGGCGATCGAGCTGGCAATCATCTTCCTGTCCTTCGCCCTGATGGCTGTGCTGATGCTGGTCATGCGGCGCACGCAGTTCGGGCGCGCGCTGCGGGCGATCGCCGAATCGCCCAAGGCCGCCTGGCTGCTGGGCATCAATGTCGAGCAACTGTTCCTGCTCACTTCCTTCCTGGCCGGCGGCCTGGGCGGTGTCGCCGGCCTGCTGATCGGCCTGTATTCCAATGCGCTCTACCCCCTGATGGGGCAGCCCATGCTGCACAAGGGCATTGCCGTCATCATCCTGGGCGGCATGGGCGATATCCGCGGCGCCATGCTGGGCGGCCTATTCCTGGGATTCGCCGAAGTGCTGTCCGTCGCGTACATCGGCTCGACCATGCGCGATGCCGTGGCCTTCGGCCTGCTCTTCCTGATCCTGCTGGTGCGCCCCCAGGGCCTGTTCGGCAAAGTGGTGCAACGCAAGGCCTGATTGATCATGACTGCATTCGATAGTTTCTGGGCCATCTACGGCAATGTGGTGCTGACGCTGGGCACCAACGCCCTGTTGGCATTGTCGATCTGGCTGACGCTGGCCTGCGGCATGCTGGCCATGGCCAATGCCGCCTTCATGGGCATCGGCGCCTACGCGGCCGCCATCCTGACGATGAATTACGGCATGCCGTTCGGCGTTGCCCTGGCCGGCGGAATGGCGGCGCCTGCCCTGGTCGCGGCCCTGATCGGGCTGCCGACGATACGGCTGTCGGGCGTGTATCTGGCCATGGCGACGCTCGGCTTCGGCGAGGTGGTGCGCGTGGCGGTGCTCAATACGGAATCGCTTACCGGCGGCGCGCTGGGGCTGAACGGCATTCCGCAATCCACGCAATGGTGGCACGTGCTGGTGGCCGTCGTGGTGGTGTTGCTGCTGCTGTGGCGGGTACGCGCTTCCAAGGTGGGCCGCGCCTTCGATGCGATCAGGGGCGACGAGACCGCGGCCGGGCTTATGGGCATCAACGTGCGCGCCAACAAGATGCTTGCGTTCATCATGGGCGGCGCGATCGCCGGCCTGGCCGGCGCGTTGAACGCCCATCTGACCTTTTTCATCGGGCCGGGCGAATACGGCTTCGATCGCGGTGTGGAAATCCTGACGATGGCCATACTGGGCGGCATCGGCGGCCTTGCCGGCCCGGTGCTGGGCAGCTCCATCATCACCCTGTTGCCGGAAGTCTTGCGCGGTTTCAGCGATTTCCGGCTGGTCGCCAACGGATTGATTCTTGTGCTGATCGTGTTATTCCTGCCGCAAGGCATCTGGGATCCCGTACGTTTCGCGCGCTGGACGCGCAGGGGGGCCAGGCGCCATGCTTGAACTTGCTTCCATCTCCATGCGATTCGGCGGCCTGCATGTGTTGCAGGACGTCAACCTGCAAGTGCCCGAGGGCGCCATCTTCGGACTGATCGGCCCCAACGGCGCGGGCAAGACGACGGTGTTCAATATCATCACCGGCCTGCTGCGTCCCAGCGGCGGCCAGGCCCGCTTCGCCGGCCAGAGCCTGGTCGGCATGGCGCCGCACCAGATCACGCGCGCCGGCATCGCGCGTACTTTCCAGAACATACGCCTGTTCAAGGAAATGACGCTGCTGGAAAACGTAGTCGTCGGCGCCTATCGCCATATGCACTACGGGGTGGCGGGCATGCTTTTCAGCCTGCCCGGCTTCCGTCGCCACGAGGCCAGGGCGCGCGAGCGCGCCCTGGAATTGCTGTCCTGGATGCGCCTGGACCACAAGGCACACGACCTGGCCGACAATCTTTCCTATGGCGAACAGCGCCGCCTCGAACTGGCGCGGGCGCTGGCCACGGAACCTCGCCTGCTCCTGCTGGACGAGCCCGTGGCCGGCATGAATACCGGCGAGCGCGCCGAGCTGATGCACGAAATCGAGGCCATCCGCCGCCGCGGCTACACCATCCTGATGATCGAACACGATATGCGCTTCGTCATGGGGCTGTGCGAAACCATTGCCGTGCTGAACTTCGGCAAAATCATCGCCAGCGGTCCGCCGGATGTCATCCGCGCCGATGAGCAGGTTATCGAAGCCTATCTGGGCCGCGACGACGAGGAAGACGCCGCGCAGGAGGTAAGCGCATGACCGCCATGCTTGAAATCCGTGGTCTGGAAGTCAACTATGGCCACATCGAAGCCGTGCGCGGCGTCGACATGTCCCTGCAGGCGGGAGAAATCACCGCTTTGGTCGGCGCCAACGGCGCCGGCAAGTCCACGACGCTGCTGGCGCTGTCCGGCCTGCTGCCCAAAGCCGCGGGTTCGGTGTACTTCGAAGGCGAGGACATCACCCGCCTGGCGCCGCACCAGGTCGTCGCGCGCGGTATCGTCCAGGTGCCGGAGGGGCGGGCGATCCTCACGACCATGACGGTGCGCGAGAACCTGGAGCTGGGGGCCTATCGGCGCGGGCGCGCCGACACCGGCGCCGATCTGGACTACGTGTTCAATCTGTTCCCACGGCTGAAAGAGCGGCTGGACGGCATCGCCGGCAACCTGTCGGGCGGCGAACAGCAGATGCTGGCCATCGGCCGCGCGCTCATGGCCAAGCCGCGCTTGCTGCTGCTGGACGAACCGTCCATGGGGCTGGCGCCCATTGTCGTGCAGGAAATTTTCCGCGCCCTGCGCGCCATCAATGCCGACGGTCTCACCCTGTTTCTGGTGGAGCAGAACGTGCGCCAGGCGCTGAAAGTGGCCGGTCATGGCTACGTCCTGGAAAACGGCGCGCTGGCACTAACCGGCACCGGGCGCGAACTGCTCGGCCATCCCCGGGTGCTGGAAGCCTATCTGGGCGCGTAGTTCGGGGTCGCACGGCAGGGCGGCAGCGAAGGGTGGCCGGCCATGGCGGGCCGCCCGCCGCCATGGCATGGTCGCGGCGGTTCCGTGTTCCCCGCGGTCCGGCGGACGGTCTGGGGGCCGGCGGTCCGGGTGGCCGCGGGTGACCCCCAGGCGCCCGGCTGGCCGGCACCGTCTGGGCGGCGCGGTTCGCTCAAACTTTGCGCGTTTTCATGCTAGAATCGACGACTTTCCCTTATTTCGACCGGCACGGGCGGCTGATAACGCTTAGGCAGGACGGGTAACAGGAAAGCCATCCCGGCCGATTCCGGCCGGATGAACATACTCAATTCAGGAACCATCATGAAGACCTTTGTGGCCAAGCCGCATGAAGTCAAGCGTGAGTGGTTTGTGATCGACGCGAAGGGCAAAGTCCTCGGTCGTGTGGCCAGCGAAGTCGCACACCGTCTGCGTGGTAAGCACAAACCCGAATTCACGCCTCACGTCGATACGGGCGATTACATCGTCATCATCAACGCGGCGGACATCGTCGTTACCGGGAACAAGTCGCAGGACAAGAAGTACTTCCGCCACAC